>DUGV01000149.1 GCA_013331225.1 Methanolinea sp. | reverse complement strand
GGACACGCTCACCTCTTCCTTCAGCACCGTGCCGGATGTGAGGGTTTTTGACCTGCAGGGGATCGGATATATCGTTCTTGGTGTCTTCTTCGGCATCATGGTCAGCTGCCTCTCAGGGCTTTACCCCGCAGTCAGGGCAGTCCGTATAAGACCGATAGAAGCATTGCGCTATGAATGAGAATGATATAGCACGGGGGACATACCACTTATCTGGCAGAGGAGATCGGGCGAGCGGGTCGGACTGGTGATGATTAGTGCAAAGAAGCTTATTTTTTGATTTTGCGGTCAGGAACGTGCGGCTCCACTGGTTCCGTTCACTCCTCGCGGTGATCGGGATCATCATCGGGGTGGTTGCCATCGCTTCCATGGGGATTCTCGGCAACAGCCTCGTGCTCGCAATCTCCGACAGTCTTTCGACGGTGGGAGACAGCATCATCGTAACTCCCCACGCAGGAGGTGGCATGGGCCCGTCCATGGGTGGAAGCAGCGAGCTGATCACCGATCGCAAGGTAGAGCAGATCAGGAGAGCGGTTGCGCCTGATCTCACTATTCCGGTCTACTCTGGGACTGCGAGGATGAGGATCGGGACTGAGGACCTGGTGGGGGTGGTATATGCCTTGAAACCGGACGACGTCCCCATCCTCCTCGAGCTCGAGGAAGGGGCATTCCTGCGGGGGAGCTCGGGGGCCATGGCAGGTGCGAAGTTTGCCGCCGACAACAACCTGAAGGTTGGGTCCCGCATCACGATCCGGGACAAGGGCTCGCTCCGGGTGGTCGGGATCCTCGCGGAACGGGGAATGGGCTTTGACATCAACCCCGACTATGGGATCGTGGTGGAGGACAAGTGGTATCAGCAGGCGTACGACCAGAGGGATTACGACATGGTCATCGTGAAGGTCAAGGACCTCACCCGGATCGAGCAGACCAAGGAGGCCATCGAGAAGCAGCTGAACCGCCGGGAGACCGAAGTCGACGTGATCGATACCAAGGCAATCCTCGAGACCATTCTCACCACGTTTGGGCAGATCTCCACGTTCACGACGGCAATCGGCGGGATCTCCCTTATTGTTGCGGGGGTGAGCATCCTGAATATCATGATGATGTCGGTCACGGAGCGGATCAAGGAGATCGGAGTGTTGCGGAGCATCGGCACGATGCGAAAGGAGGTCCGGAGCATGTTTCTCTTCGAGGCCCTGATCCTCGGGCTTATTGGGAGCATCCTCGGAGGGGTGCTGAGCATCTTCGGAGGATACGCCGTGAGCATCGTGATGCTCCAGACCACAGAGTACCTGTTCGTGCCGTCAAGCCTTGTCTATATCTTCTATGGTATGGCATTCGGAGTGGGGACGAGCCTGCTGTCAGGGTTGTACCCGGCATGGAAAGCATCGAACCTGAACCCAATAGAAGCATTAAGACACGAGTAACCATTTTTTTGGGGACATGGTATTTTGCGACCGGACACTGCTTCAGATCCCTGAAAAATCGCCGATACAAGGAAGAGGATCACAGGCACGGTCGGGTGATTGGCGCATCCAAAGTGAGAGATTCGGCAATTCCCGCGAGTGTATCCTTGATCTCCTCCATGGCGGCGTCTCCACCCAGTTGCCACACGGTGCACTCCTCACCTTCCACGATCACCAGGGCAACCGGCATACAGTTCCCTGTACACCCCCCCGGCCACGCCATTTTTGTCTGGCGGGAGAGTGCAAGCACGATCCTGTCTCCCGTTTTCAATGCCGGCCCTATCCGCAACTCCCGGCTCATCATCATGCAGGGACCCCGCTCTTCCCGCAGTGCGTTTTATTCTCCTGGAAGAGTGTGAAGAGGCGCACCAGCCTCGCAAGAAGGTTGAAAGGATAGGAGATGTTGACGTCCAGTTCAAGGTGTCCTTCAAGATGCTCCCTTGTGAAATCCGGGACCATCTCCAGGTTGATCCGCCCCGTACTGCAGAGGAGGGGTTTTGCCGCCCAGAAATATCCATAGAGCATTCCCGTCTCTGCAGGGCCTGACAGGCCCACCACTGCCCTGCAGTCAAGCCGCCTGAAAGAGAGAGACCGGACAGCGGCCCTGGCAAACGAGATCAGGTGGGGGACATACGGGACTGCGGATTGGATGTATGACGATGCCGGCAGGTCCTCTGGTTCCTGCAAAGCCATATCCCCCGGCCGCCGGCCGCCGGGAGCATATGATCCAAGGAATGCGGGCAGTGGGAGCGGGAGGTCTCCCAGGAGGAGATGAAATGTTCGTCCCTCGGGAGCGAGCGTGCTTCGGACGCCCAGGCACAGCCAGCAGGCCGAGATGAACGCCATTCCCGCGCCGTTGGCATAGTCCATTCGCACCCTGAGCCGGAGGGGGATCGCATAGAGGCAGAGCTCCAGCACTACGAGGGCCAGGACGATGGCGGCGACCAGGATCACCGGGTGGAGATCCATGCAACGTGCCCTGTCTCAACCTTCCTGTTTCTTCTCCTGTGATTCTGACATGGCCCTGATGGCCTTTATTACCTGCGGGGCGAGAGACTCGGAGAGCGCATTGATAATCTGGGCAACAGGGTTGTCCCGGTGCAAAGAGAGCACCTGGATTCCATCCGGTCCCTTCACATCCTTGTAGACCAGAACCAGGGCTACGGGGGCGATCTTTCCACCGCATCCGGCACCTTCACCCTCACCGTCCTTTCCTTTCCCTCCTCCTGCACCCATGCCGAATCCAAATTCCGCAACGGGAATGACCGCCTTGTCGCCAAGGTCGACTGCCTGGCCGACGACATGGGCCGGCGAGAGGAGCCGGTCCAGTTCATCGGCGGTGATTTTGAGCATCTCTTCTCCAGTCATTTGAATGTCTACCGGAAGAGACGTAAGGCGGAAGGATATATGAAGGCTCCTGCAGACCTCCCCGGGTTATTTCCTGCAGGCCCCACTGGATGGCCGGGAATGGATCCGGGTGCCGGGAGCAGGGTGGTGGGAATCCAGGAGGTCCATCGACAATCCCCCGTTCGAATGCAGGGTTTTTTTAAAAGGAGTGGCAGGGCCTCACGGCATCCCTGCGGTTCACCACCCGATATAGAGGGACCGCAGCCGGGTGTAAGAAGAGAGTGCCTGGGTTCCGTTCTCACTCCCAATACCAGAAGTCTTCACCCCGCCGAAGGGGATATCGGGGGGCAGGGTGAGGTGCCGGTTCACCCAGACCACCCCTGCCCGCACGCGCGAGAAGACCTCCCTTGCAACAGAGAGATCATGGGTCCACACCGAGGCTCCGAGGCCGAACCTGGTGTTGTTTGCGTGCATGATTGCTGTATCAAGGTCAGGAATGCATATCACGGGAAGGACCGGGCCGAATACCTCTTTTGTAAGGAGCGCGGATTCGGGGTGAACGTCGGTCACTAATGTGGGGGCATAAAAATAACCGGCATCGTATCCTGGTCCTTTGAGGGGCATCCCTCCTGTCAGCACCTTGCCCTGGCCGCGGTTTTTAAGTGTCTCCATCAGCGTGCCTATCCTCTCCCGCTGGGGCGCACCGCTCAATGGTCCCATGTCAACACCAGGGGAGAGGCCGTTTCCGACCTTGAGCGTTCTTACCGCTTCCATGAGACGTCGGACGAACTCTTCACCGATTGACTGGTGGACGAAGAGCCGTTTGACTGCCGTGCATGTCTGGCCCGCATTGTAGAACCGCCCGCGCACCGCTCCCGCCACGGCCTTTTCAATATCTGCATCCTTCCAGACGATCATGGGGTCCGAGCCTCCAAGTTCGAGTGTCACAGGTTTGAGCGAGCCGGATGCGAGCTCCTGGATCTGCAGACCAGTCTCGGCGTCGCCGGTGAATGAGATCTTCTGCACGCCGGGATGTCGGACCAGTGCCTCTCCCACCACTTCTCCCCGCCCGGTGACGACGTTCAGGACGCCAGGGGGAAGACCTGCTTCATCGAGGATATGGGCCAGGCGTATGCTCGTGAGGGGGGTCGTGGATGCAGGCTTGAATACCATGGTGTTTCCTGCCACGAGGGCAGGCGCCACTTTCCAGGCCATAAGAAGTGCGGGCATGTTCCATGGGACAATCGCCCCGCAGACCCCAAAGGGCTCCCGGGCCACCACGGCATCGCCCGCTTTCCCTAGGTGGATATACTCTCCTGCGAGGCTGCCGGAGAGCGCGGCATAGTACTCGAGGACATTGGCAAAACCCCTGACCTCGTCAACCGCGTCCTTCAGGGGCTTTCCCTGCTCCATGGTGAGAAGCCTGGCGAGATTTTCGTGCCGTTCCCGGACGAGTGCCGCACCCCTGAAGAGAAGGAGGCCCCTCTCCCTCGGAGCCCGTCCGGCCCAGGAAGAGAACGCGTCTCCTGCCGCTTTTACCGCATCGTCCACTTCGTAGAGGGTTCCTTCCGGTACGCGGTCGATCTCCTCTCCGGTCGCCGGGTTGACGACCGGCATCCAGCGTTCGTCGGCTCCTGCCACCTCCGCGCCGCCAATCCTCATCTTCATAAACGAAGGATTATGGCCGATCCATATTATTGGTTCACACTGGCCCGTGGCGTGTGGAGTGGAACCCTAAAGAAGCATTCGCGCCGGAAGCGGGTGTAAAAAGCCATGTGGTGTCATTGGCCGGCGCCTGTCGATGGCACAGTAGGTATGTCAGGAACCGTCAATTTTTTCAAGAAGCTTCTCTGCCATGGCCCGCAGGGGAAGGTACGGGTCTTCCATGAGGGGCGCGATGGAAGTCCTTGCACCGGCATCTCTCAACTCTGACGCAAAGCCGGAATCTGCGAGCCTGGAAAGGGCATGGACGGCGTGCAGGCGGATCTTCTCGTCCCTGTCTCTTGCAGCGGTCAGGAGGACGCGGATTCCACCATGGGAGACGAGCGCCGGTGCGGCGGTATCGGTGGTGAAGAGGAGCACCACCAGGCGGTCAAGGAGCCTACGTCGTGCAATGCGGTCATTGCCGACAATCGCCCGCTCAAGTCCGCATACGATCTCCCTCTCGTCCTCGCGCCCGGTCATCCTCTCCAGATGGCTTTTTTGCACCAATAATGCTTCCTTTATGTAGTCCTGCCAATATTGAGGATGTGAGGCATGAGATGAAGATTGGCATCATCGGGGACACCCACGATCACCTCCCCAACATCGGGCGCGCGGTGGAGGCGCTTATCCAGGAGGAGGTTGACATGGTGCTCCATACCGGGGATTACATCGCGCCATTCGTTATCCCTCTCCTGGGAAGGATCCCGGTCCGGGTGGTTGGGGTATTCGGGAACAACGACGGGGATCGCGAACTGCTGGCGACGCGTTCCCGCGAGCAGCAGAATATCGAGTTGTCGGGATTTTTTGCCGACATCCGGGTGGATGGCGAGCGTGTTGCGCTGATGCACGGCCACGACCGGGCGCTCCTTGCCGAGTGCATCGGGAGCGCAAAGTATGACATCGTCGTTTCAGGCCACACTCACCAGTGCTCGATATACCGGGAGGAACGCACGCTTGGAATCAATCCTGGCGAGATATGCGGCTATCTTACCGGGAATCCGACATACGCCATCTACGAGACCGGCGAGAGGGTTGCCCGGATGCTCCCTCTCTAATCGCAGGTGAGAAGAGAGATTTTTCAGAACCTCTCTCTCACATGCGCCGTGTAATCGGGTTGATGGCCGGGATTGGAGTATTTTTCCTCGTACTCATCCCCAGCAGGAGAGGGGGCCCCTCACGACGTGCGGGGAGCCGCCGCAGCCAGTACCATCACATACGGGACCGGGCACAAAAGACCAAGGGACATGATCCGTGCAGGTTTTACCCTCAATGTCACAGGTGTTGTCCCGGTCATCCTGTGGATGTAGACCATCGTGCCTGTAACGCTTCGTATCCCGCCCGGCCTCCCTGACTGGGCTGTTCTCACTCCCTGGTGAGCGATGAGATGAACTCTTCCATCGAGAACAGCACCCTCTCAACCGTCCCACCCTTTAACGGGCCTTCGCAGAAGCCACACGAGAGCGTGAGGGTGTCTCTGAAGGTACTGGCAGTGATACCGAAGCCCGGGGAATACTCAACGGGAGGCATAATGAACGCCTGCCTGGTCGGGATATCCTTGAAGTCCGCGCACGGGATGGGCAGGATTCCGATATTGCTGAAGAAAGGATTCTTTGGATAGCCTTCGATCAGGCTGCGGCGTTTTGCCTCGAGGAGATGCTCCCTCACAGAGTGAAATCCTGAAGAAAACGTCTCTTCGAGCCGTATCGCAGATCCCATGCCCACGAGCCGGTGCTTCTTCTCATCCATGGCGCGGTGCGCCTCCAGGACCAGGTTTTGTGGCTGGCCGGTCATCCCTGCCGGGAGCCAAACCTCGAACGCAACCGAGAGGTTCGCAACAGGGGGGCGATCGTCCCCAAAGCGAGCCCGGCGAAGGTCGGTGGAGGTGAGGATGGGGTAATTACGGTCTCCACGGTGCGGGATCTCCCTCCCTACCGACGCAAAATTGGCGGCAAGCAGGATATCGTGTATGGTAACTCCGTGTGACCGGGAATATGCCTTCGCCTTTTGGAAGAGAGCGGGATCGATTGCCCTGAACCGGTATGCCGGCCGGCCCCGGACGCCTGGCTTCCATGGCATCCCCCACTCGGCACTCGGCTCACCGCAGCATTCACGTGCCGCCGCGCGCTCCTTTGCTGAGAGTGGGGAGAGGAGCGGGGAAAATGACCTGTCGCGGGGGGATGCGCAGGACAGGGAGAACCCGGAATTGCTCTCAAGTGCCCGGTAGGCGCGGGCAAAAAGGCTGGATATGTGCAGGATACCGTGGGCGTCGCACACGGCATGGTTCACAGAGATGACCAGTGTGTCCCTGTCTCCACGAACAAGGGTGAAATGTGCCTGCGGGCCTGCTGCAGGGTCGAGCCTTCCGGCCAGCACGTCTCTGAGTGACTTTTCGCTGTTGATCCCCTGCCCTGCGATCGAGAAGACCGATTCCGACCGGAGAGAGGGAATCCATTCCCAGTAAGGCACCGCAGCCTCGACAAACCTGCAGGCCAGGACAGGCTCAGCCTCCATTACGAGCTCCGCAGCATGGCGGAGCCTTTCTTCGTCAAGCCGGCCATCAAGTATGACAACGAGGTGCATCATCTGGTTCCATATCGTCGAGAGGAGGTAGTTCCACTGGTCATTCACCGGCGCGGAGAACCGGATGGGCTGGCGGTCGTCTGGCTCCTGCATGGGGCACTCCTGATATCAGGGTATCAGATATCAGCTCCTGGGGAAGAGAATATGATCGCACGCGTGGATTCGCCGTGTGCAGTGGATGAGGCAGGTGATTGCAATTGGCTGATATGGAGAGCCAGATATGGCAGCCCCTCCCCGGTGTGGAGGGTGTTTCGATCTATCCGTTCCTCCGCAAGGTGGACATCATATCCTCGAACTCGTACCTGGTGGCAGCTCCACGACTCATCGTCCTGGTCGACCCCGGTGGCCTTCCGGGGCAGGCAGAT
>DUGV01000228.1 GCA_013331225.1 Methanolinea sp. | reverse complement strand
CTATCACAGGGGAGAAACTCTCGTAGGGATGAAAGAGCAGGACGTCCTTTCTCCTGATGCTGCGAAAGATCTCGTGCTCCCTCTCAAGCGCAGGCGGAACGGATGGGGCGAACGGCGGGTCCTTCAGGTCGGGCCGGTCCAGGGAGCAGAGCTGCATCAGGTCGGCCATGCCGAGCGGAGCCTCCTGGGAATAGAACATGTGCTGCGGCACCCCCAGTTTACGGCTGAGGATCGCGCAGGTCTTTCGGGGGATGCCCCTGACGACCTCGATTCGTACCGGCGAGCCTGTCCGGCGCATCTCCACCCCTTCCTCGACCGCCGTCAGCAGGTCCGATGCTTCGTCCTCCTCGATCTCCATGTCCGCATCGCGTGTCACCCTGAACGGGTACGCGGCTACTACATCGAGCCCGGGGAAGAGGAGGCCCAGGTTGGCGCTGATAAGATCCTCGAGGAAGACGAACCGGGCCTCCTCGCGAAGACTGCTGTCCCGGTCGCGTCCGGGGATGCGGACCAGGCGGGGGAAGAGGTGGGTGGGGACCTTCACTCTTGCGAACCGATCCTCCCCGGTCCTCGGATCGTCCACCTGCACCGCGAGGGATATGGAGAGGTTGGAGATGAAGGGGAACGGGTGGGAGCGGTCGAATGCCAGCGGGGTGAGCACCGGGAAGATCTCATGCCTGAAGTACTCCCCGAGGTATTCCCTGTCCTCCTTCGGCAGCTCCCCGTACCGGTATACAAAAATTCCAAACGATGCCAGGGCAGGGAGGAGATCCTCCTTCCATAACGCCATCTGCTCCCCGATGAGCGGGACAAGGGCCTGGTGGATGGCCTGGAGCTGCCGGGACGGGCTCATCCCGTCCGGTGGAGATTCGAGGACTCCCTGCTCCACCTGGCGGTGCAGCCCGGAGACCCGGATCATGAAGAACTCGTCGAGGTTATTGGCAAATATCGAGAGGAACTTGACCCGCTCCAGGAGCGGGTGGTACTGGAACGCCGCCTCCCTGAGCACTCTCCGGTTGAACTCGATCCAGGAGAGTTCCCTGTTGATGAAGAGTCCCGGGTCTTCAAGGAGATCGCAACGCTCCCTGCCCCGGGCTGCTGTCCCTTTCACTGGAGAAGGCCCGCTCATGTTCTTCTACCTATCAAGGCTACTCTATCACTCTGGAATGCCGGGTACATAAGCATGCTGCCGAAAGGAGGCAATTCCAGGGGGATTATCCGGGGGATTTGGAGATCTTCATACCCATTTCAAAACTGTTTTACCATACCAGTGCACAACTAACACTTGCTGTGATTCGCCATGGGATCCAATGAAGACATCATGCATGATTTTGTACGAAGAGAGCTCAAGAGGCTTTACCCAAGCGTGGATGGCTGGCAGATCAAAAACGTCCCGAAGTCCGGTGCCGACTCAGGGTTCATCATATCCCGGAGGCTGCTCGGTCGCTTCGAAGGTTCGCATGTCCTGGTCAGCTTCGACAGGAGCGTGACCTCCGGGACCGTCAACGCGCTGAAGGAAATGGCTGCATCGAACCCTGTGTCGGGGGTTTCTTCGCCGCGCCTGATCCTGATGGCCCCGCAGGGTGCGGAGGTCGCAGGCGTTCCGCCCGAGGTCCAGGTCCTCCCTATGCAGAGTTTCGGCTACGAGGGGAAGGAACTGGTCTGGCTGAAGCGCAGGGCCCAGGTAAGCGAGAAGGTCGCAGCAAAATCCGCTTAATCCTTCAATATATTCTCTTTTATTCTTTTTTCCAGGTCTTTTCCGTGAGAGCCCTGCCAGTAGAGCTTCCTGCACCGCGGGCACCAGAAGAACTCCATGCCCGGTGTGCTTCGTGGGGCGTGGCGGGCCCTCGAAACCTCATCTTCCCTGGCAGCACGAAGGAGGGTATTGCAGAGCGAGCACCGGTTCAGCCTGAGTGCAGGCACGATCAACCCGGTCCTCGTGAGCACCCGCAACTGCTCCATGACATCCCGGTCTTCAAGGAGGATTGCACCCTCTCCGCCCCTGCGTGCAAGCTCGCGGTCCATCGTGAGCAGCACCCTCCCTTCTCCTTGGGCCCTCTTCAGGAGCAATGTGTCCTCGCGGGTATTTCCTTCGCGGTACCCCGATGCGCTCTCAGTGTCATAGCCCATGAAGCGCAGGTACCGGCAGAGGGTGCCGAGCATCCGGTCCGCGAGAAACCGGGTCCTCCGCGTTGGATCATCCGGGGTTCCCGACAAACTCAATGCGTTCACCGCACCTTGTGCACATATTCCCCTCGAGGTTCCGGAAGACTGCGGAAAATCCCCTGCGCTCGATGCAGAGCGCCCCGCACCGGGGGCAGTAGGTGCTCTCGAGAGGGTGGGGATAGACATTTCCAAGGTAGGGATACCGGAGCCCGAGATCCCTTGCCTGCCGGTGGATCCGTTCAAGGACCGAAACAGGCGTGGAATTCCTGTCCTGCATGTGGTAATCGGGGTGGAAGCGGGTGAAGTGAACAGGGGTATTTAAACCTATCAAAAATTAATGCAAGAAGCCTTGGAAGAATTG
>DUGV01000268.1 GCA_013331225.1 Methanolinea sp. | reverse complement strand
TGGTGGGGAACAGCAGCGTTGCGGTCCTGGTGGTGAGACCATCCCAGAAATGATCGTCAAAGACTATATGACATCAGACGTGGTGACCGTGGAGATTCCCGGGAACCGCGACGATTTCCTGAAGATCCTCAAGCGGACCGGCATATCCGGGGTACCGGTGCTGAAGGATGCAGATCTCGTGGGAATCATCACAAGGAAAGACCTTCTCCGAAAGGCTGAAGAGACCCAGCTCGGTCTCCTGATGACCCCCAACCCCGTCACCATCGGCCCCGATTCAACAGTCCGGGAAGCAGCCTCCATGATGGTCAGGCATTCGGTCCGGCGACTGCCGGTCATAGACGACGGGTCCCTCGTTGGCCTGCTCTCCGTTGCGGACCTCATCGCCGCCCTTGCCCAGATGAAGATAAAGGACGAGATAAAGGACCTTTACACCAGCCAGACCTTTGCCATCTGGGAAGAGACCCCCCTTCCCCTGGTAGGAAGGATCATGGAGATCTCCGGGTTCGAGGCGATCCCTATCCTGGATGCCGAGAGCACGCTCCAGGGAATCATCTCCGAGCGTGACCTGATTCGGAACTCATCGATAGAGGACATGGTGGAAGTCAGCGATTTCTCGAACGGGACCGACGATGACGAGTGGACCTGGGAGAGTATCCGGGACATGCACACCATCAGTTACGGCATCTCCAAGATCCAGCTCCCCGATCGCCCGGTCAAGACGGCCATGGTCAGGAACGTGATCTCGGTGCCCATGAATGCCGAGGTGAGCGAGTGCGCCCTGAAGATGAAACGGGCGCGCGTGGACCAGCTCCCCGTCGTGAACGGGGACAAGAAACTGGTCGCCATGCTCTTTGACAGGGATCTTATCCGCGCCCTCTGCCAAAAGGATCTCTGATAACAACTTTTAAATTTTATAAGGACATTGTATTGTTTGGAAGCGCTTTTCGAGCATTTTACTGGCGTTTACGAATATTTTGGGGTGTGTGAATGAATGAGAGATACCAGGAAGGAATGAAGGGCACCACCACCGTCGGGCTGGTGTTCCAGGACGGCGTGGTCCTCGCATCAGAAATGAGGGCCACGATGGGGTACCTGATCGCCTCCAAGAAAGCAAAGAAAATATACCAGATCGCTGACCGGATCGGAATGACCACGGCCGGGGGTGTGGGGGACGCACAGCAGATGGCACGGCTGATGACCGTCGAATGCAGTCTCTACCAGATCAGGAGAGGCAGGCCAATGACAGTCGGCGCAGTCGCCACACTCCTGTCCAACATCCTCAACAACAACCGGTACTATCCCTTCTATGTCCAGCTTCTCGTCGGCGGGATAGACGAAAACGGGCCGAGCCTCTACGCGGTGGATGCGCTCGGAGGAGCATCAAAGGAGGAAGAGATGGTTGCCACCGGGTCCGGTTCGCCGATGGCATTCGGCGTACTCGAAGACAGGTACCAGAAGGACATGACAGAGGAGGAGGCGGTATCGCTGGCCGTGCGGGCAGTACGCTCGGCCATGAAGAGAGATGCAGGCTCCGGGGAAGGAATCCACGTGGTGGTCATCACAAAAGAGGCATACAGGGAGATTGGAGATCAGGAAGTCGCTGAACACTTCCCGGCCATCCCCGCATAACTCCTTTTTTTTCGGGTAGGTTTTGAATGCTTATAGAAGAGAGACTCAAAGAGCTCAAGAACAAGATCAATGAGAAGGTCCCAAGGGGAATCACCGTCTCGGAGGTGGAGTTCGAAGGGCCGGAACTGGTCATCTATACCGATGACCCGAAAAAGTTCGCAGACCAGGCAGACCTTATCAAGATCCTGGCCCGCGACCTTCGGAAACGGATCGTCGTCCGCCCGAACATCCTCGAGGACCCCGAAAAGGCGGTCCAGGACATCCGTGCCGTGGTCGCGGAGAACGCGGGTATCACAGATATCTATTTTGATGCGGATACCGGAGAAGTCCTGATCGAGGCCGAGAAGCCCGGTGTTGTGATTGGGAAGAACGGGGCGACCCTCCGGGAGATCACGAAACACATCGGCTGGACCCCCAAGGTCGTGAGGACTCCTCCCATTGAGAGCGTGACAGTCAAGCAGATCCGCCAGTACTTGCGTTCTGTCAACGAGGAGAGGAAAGAGTTCCTCCGAAACATCGGGAGGCGCATCCACCGCGACGTGATCGCACGGGACCAGTGGGTCAGGGTCACCATGCTCGGCTGCTGCCGCGAGGTGGGAAGGGCTGCGTTCCTCATCTCAACCCCGGAATCGAGGGTCCTCGTTGATTGCGGAGAGAAACCGGGGAACAGTGCGAGCACGCCATACCTCTACGTGCCGGAGATCCATCCTTTAACCCAGCTGGACGCAGTGGTCCTCACCCATGCCCACCTCGACCACTGTGCCCTGGTGCCCCTCTTATATAAATATGGATACGATGGCCCGGTCTATAGCACCCCCCCTACGCGGGACCTCTCCGCGATGCTCCAGCTCGATTACCTCGATGTCGTCAGCAAGGAGGACCGGAAGATCCCCTACAGCTCAAACGAGGTCAAGAATTACATCAAGCACTCCATCACCCTCAACTATGGGAGCGTCACCGATATCGCCCCCGACATCAAGCTGACATTCCACAACGCAGGCCATATCCTCGGCTCGGCCATCGCCCACTTCCATGTCGGCGACGGCCTCTATAACATCGCGTTCACCGGCGACTTCAACTTCAGCAAGAGCCGCCTCTTCAACCCTGCCACGAACACTTTTCCGCGCCTTGAAGCGCTCGTCATGGAGAGCACCTACGGCGGGAGCGGCGATATTCAGCCGTCCCGGGCCGATGCCGAGGAGAAGCTGTACGAAACAGTGAAGAATGTCATCCAGAGGGGCGGAAAAGTCATTATCCCTGCGTTTGCGGTCGGCAGGTCACAGGAGGTGATGCTGGCTCTCGAGGAGGCGATGCGGAAGGAGAAGATCCCGCGGGTAAAGATCTACCTGGACGGGATGATCAGGGAGGCAACCGCAATCCACACGACTTACCCCGAGTACCTGAACAGCGACCTCAGGACACAGATCTTCAAGGAGGGGCTCAACCCCTTCCTCGCAGAGTACTTCGCCCCGGTTGACTCCCCCGATCTCCGGGAGAAGGTCATCAACGGAGACCCCTGCGTCATCATCACCACGAGCGGGATGCTGAACGGCGGTCCTGTGATGGAGTACCTGAGCAACCTTGCCTTTGATGAACGCAACGCCCTGGTGTTCGTAGGCTACCAGGCTGACGGCACCCTTGGGCGGCGCATTCAGAAAGGATGGAGAGAGGTGCCCATCGGGAGGAAGGACACCATCGTGATCAACCTCGAGATCGTGACAATCGACGGGTTCTCCGGGCACTCGGACAGGAAGCAGCTGGTGAACTATATCGGCCACATCCAGCCGCGTCCCGAGAAGATCTTCACGGTGCACGGTGACGAGAACAATACGATCGACCTTGCCAGTTCGCTCTACAAGCGCTTCCATATAGAGACCCACTCCCCGATGAACCTGGAGACGTACAGGCTGGTATGAGAGCAAGGCTCCCCCTCTTCCTGGGGGTCTTCCTGGTCATGGCACTCTCGAATGCCATCGTCCCGGTGCTCCCCTCCTTTGCGGCCGGGACGACGGCACAGGGGGCCATATTTTCCGCGTATTTCCTTGGGGCATTCCTGCTCGTCCTTCCTGCCGGGTACCTCGCCGACCGGGTAGGAGAGGTCCCGCTTATCAGGGCCGGGCTCCTTCTCACCTGCGTAAGCGGCGTCATGCTCTCGGTTGCAGCCTCGCCGGCGCTCGTCCTGGCCGCACGGCTGCTTGAAGGGTTTGGTGCGGGCCTCTTTGTCCCTGCGTCTCTCGCACTCCTCAACGCCCGTGCGGACCATGAGCGTATGAGCGGGTACTTCATGGCGCTCCTCAACCTCGGCCTGCTGGTGGGGCTGCTGGGCACGGGCTGGCTGGTGCTGCAGTGGGGGGGAGTGTATGCAGGCATATATCTCTTCACTGTCGCTGCGTTCATCCCACTCGCACTCTCGCTTGGGATGCGCAGGGGTGCGGCCGGGCAGGCAGGTATTCCGGCCGAGACCGCGGCTGCCACCCTCGACCGCCTGAAATGGGTGTTCTCCTCCTACTTCTGGCTCTGGGTCTCCGCGGTCCTGATCATCGGTATCACCGGGGCCCTCACTGCGCTCCACCCCGAGTATACGGACCTGCCGCCGGACCTCGTTTCCCAGGAGATCGCACTGATGAACCTCGCGACCATCGGCGCGATCCTGGTCACCTCCCATGCAAGCCTCCCTCCCGTTCCCACCATCAGGGCTGCAGCGGTGGCAATGGCCTGCGGTGTGGCGCTGACCTTCTTCTCGGTATGGGGATTCCTCATCGTCGGGTGGCTTGCAGGGATGGTGATGATCTCCCAGCTCGCGTTCCTGGCAGGCGCCAGCGCCCGCCAGGGGGTATTGATGGGGCTTTTCAACACCGCCAGTTACGGCGGCATGACGCTCCTCCCCTTCTTTGCGGGAGTTATCGCGGAATACGCAGGGTTTCCTGCAGCATTTGCTGCCATCGGCCTGTGCGCACTCCTCGTTGCCGCAACCATAGGGCGCTGCGGCTGCAAAGTGAAGGCAGAGAGCCCATGACCCTCACCCCGCCCGTGCGCTCAGGAACACTTCTTCCAGGCGACCGCGGGGACGGCCGGGTGGTCGCATTCTTCGATATCGGCACCAACTCGATCCGCCT
>DUGV01000065.1 GCA_013331225.1 Methanolinea sp. | reverse complement strand
ATCAATATCGTCAAGGAAGAATGGGACGAGAAGACCAAGACGAAGACAATCACACTCTCCCATACGGTCGAGTCCGAATCGTTTGGCAATACGGGAAAACCGGTCTGCTTCTGTACGGCAGGTCTCCTTGCAGGAATCATTGAAGGTTCTTTTGGGATCAAGGTCCAGTGCAGGGAGATTACGTGCAAATCAAAGGGAGACGAACACTGCGTGTTCCAGATCAAGAACCGGCAAGGAGAATCCTGATATTTTTCCGTCCAATATCCCCAATCTCATCTCTTTCCAGACCCAAAAAGGTATGCGAGTCCCCCGCTTTGTCCTGCTAAGATAGCCTAATCTCTTTTCTTTTATCCATTTGTCGTAATTTAGGGGAATGGTATCCCGAATTGAAAATTGGTTATAAACCAGGCCTGGGAAAAAAATTCCAGGGATCTGATCCCCTGTGAAATCAGATCTTGAGATGACCAATCTCATCCACGTTCTGCATCAGGGCGTCAAATTCCGAGTCTGTCACCATTATCTGCGACTCCAGCAGTTCGAAATCGCGGATAAGCTGCCTGATCCTGATATACATGAATATTATCAGGATGAGGAGAAAGAGTATGACCACGCTGCTGATGATAAGCAGGATCATCTCGAAGCTCATTTTTTCCCCCTGAAAAGGACTTTTGCAAAACGCTCGATGAACCGTTCCTGGCTCTCCACACCCCGGTGCTCAACAGGGATTCCTGCCAGGTCGGCGGCTATGTTCTTGATGGCCACCGATGAAGAGGAGAGTGGATACTTGATCACTACTGGTGTCTTGAATGAAGCGGCTTTCCTGACATTGGGGTCTTCCGGGATAGTACCGATTACCTTCACACCGAGCACCTTTTCCATCTTCTGCTTCACCACTTCCGTCTTTTCGATTCCTGCCCGGTTTATAATAACTCCGAGCACATGCCCTCCTACAACCTCGGTGAGGATCTTGGTCTTCAATGCATCGACAATAGAGGAGAGCTCGGGGTTGACCACGAGTATCACGTCATCGGCCACCGCAAGGGGGATCACCCCGTCCCGGCTTATTCCCGCGGGGGCATCGATAAGGAGAAAATCGCATACCTCGACCAGTTCTTTCAGTACGTCCTTGAGTCTCTCGGGATTTGCCTGCTGAAATCCCTGGAGCGAGATTCCGCTCGGCACCACTTTCACGTCTGCCGGGCCGTCATATATCGCCTCATGGACATTTGCTTTCCCCGCAAGGACCTCGTGAAGGGTTATGGGGACGTCCTCGAGACCCAGTGCCAGGCCCATGTTCGCCATCCCGATGTCGGCGTCCATTATAATGGTATTTTTTCCGAATTGAGCAAGGCTCGTCCCCAGGTTGACGGTTACCGTAGTTTTTCCTGTTCCTCCCTTTCCAGACGCAATCGTAAAGACTCGGACCATTCAACCCTCCATAAAATGTAATGTCATCCTGTATTTATATAAGGTTAATGAACCGCACGGAAAATGAACGTCTCTCAAATCCATCTCTTTAATAGCGCGGCGATATCATCCTGCAAAGAATCAACCGACGTATCAGGGAGTGCGCTTGTACTGCGAAGGATTCCCACCAGGGGAGAGGTGCCGAAATCCACAGGGAACACCTGCACTCCGCTCTCTTTTATGGGAACTCCTGTCTGGAATGCATAACTGTATTGTGCCGCATCGTTTATCGCGCCGGGATAGCCTGAAGAAGCGATCAAAAGGCCGTCGGGTGAGGAGATGGAAAGAGACGTGAGGTCGTAGTGTGCGCACAGGTTCTTCATTCCCGTGGGGATATCCGGGGCATCCTGAGTGACATCAAAATCTCTCTTGCGTCCTGCAACGGGTGTATAAGTCGCAGCCGCAACAGTGTCTGCCTGGGTCTTCACATCACTCCCTGCAGGGGGGGCATTCCTGCCTGTGGCCTTCTCTTCTCTCTTCTGCCTGAAGGCGATTTCGCGGGAGAGTCTGATGACATGGATAGCAGTCACAAGAGAAAGAAACAGGACTATCCCGACGAGAACGAGCAACACAAGGAGAATGAATGTATCGAAACTAACTGCGGCCATGGCTGTTCTTCCTCATTTTCCACTGTCGTCGATGAGGTGTTCGAGGTGGAGTTTCTCAATCATGGTTTTGCAGTTCATCCGGATCTTCTCGCTCATGGTATCAAGGTCCATGGCATCCAGGGCGTCCAGGTCTCTGTCAACGATTGTATATTCATCGCCATCCAACGCGGGACTGCCAGCCGGGCCTCTTTCCCGTTCACCCTGGTGGCGGGGGATTACCACGGGTGCCGGGACGGGCGATGAGGAGATTGCGGGCATCTTCCCGGTATTTTTGACCGGGGGAGATTGCGAAGTTACTTTCTGCGTCTCCTGGTTCGGGACGGGCGTCCACCCATCGGGCGCAGGGGCAGGGGTCTTACCTGCGGAGGGTCTCTGGCGGCGGACCCTGCACCCATTATTGAACTCGAGCGTGAGTCTCAGCTGGGCAGGGGTAAGGTCAGAGAGCGACGCATCCACGATACAGTCCTGCTTTTGGCTGATGATATCCATAGCCGCATCACCGCAGAAGGTGTCACAGCTTGCCAGCATAACGCGACCGTCCTGGAAGACCATGTCAATGGCCTGGCTCTCGCAGACAAGTGAACAGGAACCGGAAAAATTCTCATCCTTGAGTTTCAGCAGGATAGTGCCCAATTCCAGCCCTTTTTTCATGGAATGGAAAGTCCCCCGGGGTAGTTGCATCAGTAGTGATCAATACTCTTCGATTCATAAGGTTATTGGTGCCGGGATTGCCGGGAACAGGAAGTGAAAACAGGCGAAGAATCCCCTCGTGCGATATGCGAACGATCTTAGCAAACATTTTTATTTTTATATATCAACAAAGATGCTTTATAGGTAGGTGGCATGTATGCTGAAACAGATTTTGGGAGAATTCCTGAAGATTGATGGAGTCACTGCCGCAGTCGTGGTGGGGCGTGATGGTTTTGTGATTGAGAGTGCAGCTTCAGGGAAAATGGATATTGATGCACTCGGAGCGATGGCATCTACGGGGATGGGGACATCTGAGGCTATGGGAAAGGAGCTGGGAAAAGGAGAGCTCAACCAGATGCTTGTCGAGCTTGATCATGGACCTATCCTCATGTCCCCCCTCTCTGCGGATGAATTGATCGCGGTGGTGGCCGGAAACGAGGCAAACATCGGACGAATCCGTTACGAATTAAAGAAAAACAAAGAACGCCTTGTTGCAGCGTTATAAGGCATGAGTCTCCCCGAAGGTACGTATGCGGGTGTTTCGTCTGACCCTGTCCAGGAGGACCGCCCCGGGGGAGCGAGTCCTTTTACAGGAAAAGTTGAGATCCTGACGGACGAAGGGGCAGGTCTCCTCATCGTGGATAATGGACGGGTCGACGCTGCCTATTACCACGACAATGCCGGGGATTATCGGGGGAAGGATGCAGTGGTACATCTGCAGCATCGCTCTGAAGAGGCAGGACTTAGTATCCGTTATATCCAGTACAGGTATTCCCCCGGCCAGGCCAGTGATGCGATACAGATCTGCAGGAGGGAGGGATTGTCCTTGTTCGAGGAGGATACGCATGCCAAAAAACCGGTCAGGGCAGGACTCGACGATGCTCTTATCGCACGATTGTCAGGGCAACCAGGAGTTCGTGCAGTCTCGATCTTCTTCGAGGGGTTCCCCGTCCAGTCTGTCGGCGACGGCGACTTTGAACAGGTCGCAGCCATGGCAGAGGATTTTTTACGGGCTGGCAGGAAGATGGCAGAGAATATCCGCATGGGAGTGCCCGACCAGATAACTCTTGAAAGCGACCAGGGAAAGTGTATAATCGCACCATACGGAGACCTCTTCCTTTGCCTTCTGACGGATTCGGACGCGAACATCGGCCTTATAAGGCTTGCCATACGTACCATTCAGAAGGAACTGAAGGGGAGGGTATAAGAAGGGGGATACTTCGCGAGAGAATCCTCACGTGGGATAACTCCAGGAGAAGTGGAATTCAGCGATGACTGCAGAAGATAAAAAGGGCCTTTCATTCAGAGACCTTTTTGGAAGGAAGAAGGGAGAAGGCCCTGCCGATAAACCCAAAAAAGAGGGGACGCAGGAGAAGAATGAGGTATCGGTTCCTCCAGTAGAACGCGAAGACCTTGACGGCTTCATGAAGCGTCTCGGCCTGTCCCTTGACACAAAGAAAACCCCCTCTCCCGGGCCGCAGGAGAAGGTTCCCTCCGGCATTGAACCCGGAGAGGAGATGCCGCCCGTTGAGGTGGTGGAAAAACCCCTTGCTGGTCTGGACTCCCAAAAAAAAGCCCTGGATATCTCCGCCCCCACAGAAATCCCCCCGATTGAAAAGAAAGAGACCGTCACCGATCGAAGCCCTCCACGCTTTGAGCCTGTAAAAAAGACCGTTTGGTCAGAGAAGAAGCCGGTTCTTGAAGAGACAGTGATATCCGTCGACCAGATCAACGACCTCTCCGGGTTGATCCT
>DUGV01000011.1 GCA_013331225.1 Methanolinea sp. | reverse complement strand
GGTGAACACGGTCGTTTTTGACAAGACCGGCACCCTAACCCGGGGAAAGCCCGCGGTGACCGACATATTCCCTTCAGGGATCGACCAAAAGACACTTCTTGGAATTGCGGCAGCTGTCGAGAAGAACTCCCAGCATCCTCTGGCGGACGCAGTGGTGCAGAGGACGCTTTTGGAAGGTGTCCCGATCGGGGAGGCAGAAGGATTCGATACCCATGGTGGCAAGGGGGTATCGGCCCGGGTTTTAGGCGAGGAGGTGCTGGTCGGGAACCGGGCATTCCTGGAAGAGCGTGGGGTCGTGCTCGCGCAGGACCGCGAATCGGTGGTCCGCGGTCTGCAGAATGAGGGGAAGACCGTCATCCTGGTCGCCGTCGGAGACAATCTTGCAGGGGTTTTGGGCGTTGCCGATACAGTCAAGGAGACCACGCCGTCGGCACTGGAAGTCCTGAAAGGGATGGGGATGAAGGTGGCGATGATCACCGGTGACAACCGGCTCACCGCAACAGCCATCGGAAAAAGGCTGGGGATTGAAGAGGTATTTGCGGAAGTTCTCCCCGGAGACAAGGCAAAGGAGGTCGAAAAGCTCCAGAAGGCAGGTAATATCGTGGCGTTCGTGGGTGATGGGATCAACGATGCCCCCGCCCTTGCACGGGCCGATGTCGGCATCGCTATCGGGAGCGGGACCGACGTTGCGATCGAGAGCGGGGATATCGTGCTTGTCAGGGACGACCTTCTCGATGCCGCGGCAGCCATCCAGCTCTCGAGGAAGGTCATGTCGCGGATACGACAGAACATATTCTGGGCATTTGCATACAACGCGGCCCTCATTCCCCTCGCAGCAGGGATCTTCTACCCGCTCACCGGCTACACGCTCCGCCCCGAGCTTGCGGCCCTTGCAATGGCTCTCTCGTCAGTGACTGTTGTTACCCTCTCGCTCTCCCTCAAAAGGTATATACCGCCTGCGAAGCGATACCACTCCCTTAAGGTGTGAGAGCATGGCAATTGATCCCATATGCAAGATGACAGTTGACGAAAAGACGGCAAAATTCATGAGTCAGTACAAAGGAAAGACCTACTACTTCTGCGCTCCCGGCTGCAAGAAGAAGTTCGATGCAGATCCAGAGAAATACCGAACATAGCGGGATGGGAGCGCAACTGCAGGATCGGCACCCTGGAGTAGCGGAGGCCCTTCCCTTCTCCTGCTGCTTCCGCGGTCCCAACCTTTATCATTCAACCTTTCGCACCTTCTGCCAATAAAGGAGGGTGCAGGAATGGACAATTCAGGAGGGGCAGTCCCGCCGGCGGGAGTAGCCGAAGGGGACTTCATGCAGTGGCAGGAGGATGACCTTGCGGCAAGGCTGCCCTCAGTGGTGAAGGGCAGGCGGGATGCCGGCCTCGAAGGGCTGGTCGGAGGCCTTGAGGCGGTGGTCATCAACACAGAGCCTGAGAGGCTTGAACCTGCGGTGGATGAACTGCTGCAATTCACAGGCCTTGGAATCACTGAGCATTTCGTTGACTCCAAAGCAACTGCCTGTGTGCTCGCGACCAGGGATTCACCGTCGCTTGTCATAATGAGCAGGGGGAGAGGCGAGAATCCTTTCCATCCCTTCAACCAGGCTGAAAAAGCCAGGGCACTTCCCAATACCCGCCTCGAGACCTTTGTCTTCCGGGCGCGGGACCTTGACACCTATGTCGGGATCCAGCGGGGCCTGGGTGTCCGGTTCCTGACTGAAACAATCGTCGACGCACCAGAGTACCGGTTCATCCAGACGTACCCATCCCGGTTCACCGGGAACTCGCTTGGTTTTCTCGAATGGAAGGGATCTGGCCGCTCGTTTGCCGGAGCGGGGGCAAAAAGACTCGCCATCACCCGGAAAAAACCGGACCTCCCCTGGCTCTCGCAGATACACGGGCTCGATCATACCGCGACAAGGGTGAGGGCGGCCGAGAGGAACAACGCCATCATCGAGTTCCTCTCGCTCACAGGATATCATTTCGATTTTGCCGTGTTCGTGAAGTCCCTCAATTCCATCACGAGCGTTGCCCGCATGAGCAGGGACGACTTTGCAATGGTCTTCACTTCCGGGATCGCACCCTACACTGACGACGAAGCATCAGGGCCTACAGAGAAGTTTATTCGCTCCTTTGGAACCCGTGTTCACCACATGGCCTTCCGCACTGATGAGATCGAAGAGGTATTCGGCAGGCTCCGCGAGAGCGGCATGGAGTTCCTTGTTGACCTGGTCGGGTCCCATGATGAGGGTCTCAAGCAGACATTCTCCATGCCGTCACCGCACACCATGATTGTCAACGAGTACATACACCGGTACGAGGGGTTTGACGGGTTCTTTACCAGGAGCAACGTGGAAGCACTCACGAGGGCAACCGGGCGACAGTGATCCCCATGCATGCGGTACGTATTTCTCCAGGGAATGCGAAGCGCTAAGAGATGAGTGGAAGCATGAGCAAATATTCCTGGCAGATCAAACTTGGGATCGTCCTCCT
>DUGV01000275.1 GCA_013331225.1 Methanolinea sp. | reverse complement strand
GGCCGAACTTGTAGCCGGTCCGGGGTACGAACCCGCGGTTCCTCATGTCTTCGTAGACCGCAACCTTCTCCGGGAACTCGATGTCGGACTCGTGCGCCATCCCGTAATAGCGCTCAGGGTCAATCGGTTCTCCGTTCCTCTGCAGCGTGAGCCGGCCCGAGCGCATCAGGTTCAGGATCTCGAGCGGAGCGAGCACGAGGCGGCCCGGGTCAAGCTGCATACCGTAACTGCCGGGAACCGCCGACCCGGATGGCGGGACATGGACAATCGCATACTTCCCGACCAGTTCGCCCCTGGTGTTCCATTCCTCCTCCTCCTTCTCCACCTGTGGGAGTGTCGGCATCTTCACCTCGTAATAGGTCAGCTCGTTCTCATCATCGACCACCGCAAGGACGTGCTGCTTTCGCAGGTTGAGCGAGGCTGCCGCCTCTCCGAGAAGCCCGGAGAAGTCGATCAGGTCCCTCTCGGAGATTACCCTGACCAGGTACTGGGACTGGCCCGTTCCAGGCCTCTCTCCCCTCCGGAAGACGCGGAAGTCATGCGGGCCGGTCTGCACGACGTATCCCCTCTCCCGGATGTCACGGTACACCAGGTAACTCCGCATGAATTCGGGCCTCTCTGCGCAGACGGCCAGGAGACGGTCGAATGAATACCCTGCGACCTCGAGCCTTCCCCGATGAACAAGATAGAGGGCCTCTTCGGGCGCGAGCCGTATTCCCTCCTTTTCCGGCCTGCCATACCCGCTCTGGTCGTAGAGTGCCCGCCCCTCGTGGCCTGCCCGCACCCACGTCCCGTCAAAAGTCGCTTTCACTGTATACCCATTGGAAGAATGCGCTCATAATATCATGCCGCGATGCAGTATGCCTTATGGAACAGGATTACCCCAAAAACAGGCATCAGATCACTCTTATAGAATACCAGGAGATATGCCCTGAATACCCTTTTGTGGGATATATATAACTCCTTTTCGCATTTCGAAGAGATTCTGGCTGCGCGAGGGGGCCAGGTTGCCAGGGGAATTGCATTACTTATGTAATACAATTGTAGTACTTTTTCGCGGAAAAACGGCCGCAGAGAGAAGGACTTATACCATTCCGGCTGGAAACCTCTCTTTTCATGTATCAGGGGGAGATTGCCCCGGGGGAATGCGATGGCGGTTTTCGACCAGGCGGGGTGAAGGGGATATGATCAATTGTGCCGGGTTTCTCGAGCGATCCGCGGTGAACGGGCCCGGGAGAAGAGCGGTCGTATGGGTCCAGGGGTGCCCGCTCCGCTGCCCTGGTTGTTTCAACCGGGACCTTTGGTCATTCAGGAAGGCAAATTTCGTCCACGAGGAGATGCTGGCGGAGCGCATTCTCTCCATCCCCGGGATCGAGGGGGTGTCGTTTTCCGGCGGGGAACCGTTCTGCCAGGCAGCCCCCCTTGCAACACTCGGGAAAATAATCCGGGATGCGGGCAGGTCCGTCGTGACGTTCAGCGGGTATCCGATAGAGAATCTCCTGCGAAGCCGGCGGCAGGACTGGAGGGCGCTCCTCCAGGAAACCGATCTTCTCGTGGCAGGACCCTACCTCCAGGAACTCCGCATGGAATCATCTCTTTGTGCCTCTTCAAACCAGGTGGCAGCCTTCCTTTCCGGGAGGATCACTCCTTATCAAGAAGAGGCAGACAAAGGAGAGTCAGTCGAGTTCACCATATGCCGCGATGGGGAGATCACCACCACCGGGTTCCCGAAGAGGGCCCCCCTTCCTTTCGAGCGGGGGTGCACCTGATCCATGTCGCACTTCTCAAAAGTGAAGACCGCCTTCAAGGACCAGTCTCTTCTCGCACAATGCCTCGAGGAGATGGGCTACCAGGTCGAGACAGGGGGAACCATCAGGGGTTACCATGGCGTGCAGCAGGTTGACCTCTCTGTTGCTGGAAGAGACGGGTACGGCGTGGGGTTCGTCCGGAACGGAGATGGCTGTTACGATCTCCTGGCAGACTCCTGGGGAGTGAAGGGTGCAGATAAAAAAATCCTCGATTCCCTGCGCCGGAACTACCCCCGAATCCAGCAGGAGTACGCCCGGAGGACGGTGCGTGAGCAGGCAGAACGTGAAGGATATACCATGGTAGAAGAGGTTGAGCAGGAAGACGGCTCGGTCCGCATCGTGGTCCGGAGATGGGCATGAGAACAGATGCCAGCGAGCAGGATATCCCCTCCCAGGTCGACCTCTGCCTGAGGGCACGCATCACCTTGCTCATCCTGCACACCGCCGAGGAGGAGAGGGCGATCAGGATGCTCCAGGATGTCTGCGGCCGCTTCTCCCCCAAAAGGCCTTTTTTCACCTGGGACCATTCAGACGGGTTTGCGGGGCCGGCCGGCACACCCTGCAGGGGCTCTTCTGCGAGAGATCCCCTCGTAGCCCTCGAAGAGATGGAGAAGACCGACGAAGCCTCCGTGATCGTGCTCAAGGACTTCCATGAGTTCTGGGGAAACCCTGGCGTGAAGCGAAGGCTCCGGAACCTGGCCCAGAAGTTCCGGTTCTCCCGCAGGACCATGGTGGTGGTCACCCCGTCATTGAAGGTGCCCGAGGAGATCCGTGACGATGCGGTCGTGCTTCACGTGCCCCCGCCTTCTGCGAGGGATCTCGAGCACGAACTCGACCGGCTGCTGCGCGGGAGCGGGGCAGGAGATTCCCTCACCCCCCTCGGCCGGGAGAAGCTGATCCAGGCAGCCCTCGGGATGTCCCTCAACCAGGCCTGCAGGTCGTTTTCGAAGGCGATTGTCCGCCGCGGGCGCCTCGATGACCGCGACATCGATTCAGTGGTCTCAGAGAAGAAGGACATCCTCTCCCAGAGCGAGGCGCTCGAGTTCTACAGCGCCACAGAGACCGCGGAGAACGTAGGCGGGCTTTCCGTGCTGAAGGAGTGGCTCCGCCTGAGGGAGCGGGCATTCTCGCGCGAGGCCCGGGAGTACGGGCTGCCGTCTCCGAAGGGGATCGCCCTGATAGGCATCCCCGGGACCGGAAAGAGCCTCACGGCAAAGATGATTGCCGGGATGTGGAGGCTCCCGCTGCTCCGCCTCGACGTGGGAGCGCTCTTCGGGAGCTTTGTCGGGGAGTCTGAGGAGCGCACCCGCCGTGCACTTGCCCTTGCAGAGACCATCTCGCCCTGCATCCTCTGGATCGACGAGATGGAGAAGGCATTTTCGTTCGGGAACGGTGACTCCGGGACCAGCCAGAGGGTCTTTGCGACCATCCTCACCTGGATGCAGGACAAGACCTCCCCCTGCTTCGTGGTGGCGACGGCAAACGACATCTCTGCGCTCCCCCCGGAGCTCCTTCGCAAGGGGAGGTTTGACGAGGTGTTCTTCCTCGACCTCCCCTCGCTTGGAGAGCGCAGGGAGATATTCTCGGTCCACCTGCGGAGGCGCGGACTCCTTCCCGACGACTTCGAACTGGACCGCCTGGCTGCGGCGTCCGAGGGTTACGTGGGTGCCGAGATTGAGCAGACGGTCATCGATGCAATGTACCATGCATTCAACCAGGATATGCGGCGGGTCACCACCGGCGACATACTCACCGCGCTGGGGGCACAGGTGCCGCTCTCGATCTCGCAGAAGGAAGTGATCGGGGGACTTCGGGCGTGGCTGACTGAGGGGCGGGCACTGTCGGCGTCTCCACCAGCTACCCCTGCCGGGATTCCGGGCGGATCGATCTGCCTGGAGCCGGTCGTCTCCCCTGCCAACCGGTGAATACCCATGCCCGCGATGGACCGGATGATCACCCGCGTCTCCTGCGGGACCCCGCTGATCGGGAGGCTAATCCGCTCGTCTGCAATTACAGGGCTCGCGGTCGCGGCCAGGTGTGGGGACAATGGTGCAGTACGTGCACTCTCGCGAGCATTTGTGGATTCGGTCCATCCTGATGTGAGGGATGCAGCACGGGAGTGCCTCTCCTCCCTTGAATCCCCGGACGCCGTCGAAGCCTTCTGTGACTGCGTACTCGGGGAGGGGGACCCCCGCCTCATCTCCATCGCCAGGAAATGCGGATATCTCCCCCGCAGCGATGAGAGAAAGGCACTGTTTCTCTTCCTCACCGGGGAGATTGCGGCCTGGCGGGAACTCGATCTCCTCGAAGGTCACCCTTTGCTCGAAAAGTCGCTCCTCTCTGCACCGCCGGATATCCGTTCGAGGGCGCTCGCACAGGCCAGGGAGCAGGGAATCGCACGCCTTTTCCACGCGCTCGCAGACCGCCCTGATGCGCCCGGGTGGTCGACTGGAGACTGGAGCGCACACTTCGATTTTTGCAGAAAGGAGAGGCGATGGGATGAACTGTATGCACTCCTCTTCCTCGCACCATTGCCATACGCCGTGGACGCAGTCCAAACGCTCCGTGTATCCGGGTACAAGCCCCCGGACACAGACCTCGCGCTCTGGAAGGACCTCCTTGCCCTGGTCCCGGACCGCTGGAGATACCCTGAACCCCCGGAGGCACCATCCGGGATGCTTTCAGGCCCCGGCGGCAGGGTCGAGCAGGCGGCATTCTCCCCTGATGGGACACACCTTGCGACGCTTGGTTGCGACGGCACACTCTGCCAGTGGTCCCTGCCCGGAGGAGTCCTCCTCTCTTCATGCAGACCGGCATGCGGAGGCATCACCACCCTCGCATACGCCCCGGGAGGACTTGCCCTTGTTCTGGGGGGAAACGACGGGCGGGTGAGGGTGCTCGGGACAGGGAACAGCACGGAGATCCGCGAGTGGCAGGCCCACGGCAGCGCAGTGGCCGCGATTGCCTTTCCTCCCGAAGGCGACACCCTTCTCTCGGCAGGTTTTGACGGGACTGTCTGCACCTGGACCTGGCCTGGTGGAGAGGTGGCGGACCGAAGGCACCTCCATGATTGCGCCGTCGCAGCCCTTGCATGTCATGGCGACCTGGTCGCCTCCGGTGGCAGGGACGGGACCGTGATGCTCTGGAAGAGAGGCGATATGGAATATGCGGAGATCCAGGGGGGAGGAGACGCGATTCGTGGTCTCACCTTCTCCTGCGAAGGAGCGGCCCTGGCCGGGATTGACGAGAGAGGCACGTTCAGGACCTGGAACTGCGAGGATGGCGCTCTCCGCATGCTCACGCCGTCCCATGCAAAGCGGTTCATCGCATGGTGCCACACTCCCTCCGGGGACTTCGGGGCGATGGCCACTGACGAACACACCGCGGTGCTTTTCTCCCCCTCCGAAGCCAGGGAGGTGCTCCGCTTCGATGTGCCGGGGCAGGGAATCACGTGCCTTGCACTCCACCCGGGGGGAGCCTTTCTCCTTGCAGGTTGCCGGGACGGATACCTCCACACCTGGTCAATCCCTGAGGGAAAGAGACTCCACTTTATGAAGGCCCACCAGGGACAGGTCCAGCTCCTGGCAGTCAACAGTTCGGGGACCGGGGCGATCAGCGCGGGGTGGGATGGATCGGTCCGGCTCAGGGCGCTGCCTGGCGGTGAACTGCAGACCGTCATGCAGGGCCCCGGCGCTGCTATCCGCTGCCTTGCGGCCACCCCATGCGGAGAAGTCCTCTCCTGCGGGAGCGAGGGCGGGATTCTCATGGTGTGGGAGACACGATCGCAGGAACTGGTGCACTGGCACAACCTCTTCTGCGGCCGGATAGAATGCCTCGCACTCGACCCTTCCGGCACCCTGGCCGCATGCGGGGATGCGCAGGGCAGGGTCTCGCTCTGGGATATCGAGACCGGTTCTCTTCGGGCAACCCTGGAGGGACACGAGGGCGGGGTGCATGCCCTTGCCGTGAGCCTCGAGGGGGATCTCCTCGCGAGCGCGGGCTGGGACGGCGTTGTCCGCGTCTGGTCGCTTCCCGAAGGCACCCACGTCGCATCCCTTGAGGGGCATGGAAGTGCCGTCACTTCCCTTTCATTCTCGCCGGCAGGGCGCTTCCTCGTCAGCGGTTCACACGACCGGTCTGCCATCGTGTGGGATCTGGAATCGTGCGAAATGAATGCACGCATTTCCGGCCACTCGCACGTGGTCTCCTGCCTTGGGATTTCGGGCGATGGCCGTATCCTCGCAACCGGGAGCTGGGACCGGGCAATCCGGCTCTGGAGCCTCCCATCAGGTGCGCCGATGGGAACTCCCCTCATACATGCCGGGAGGGTCCGGTCCCTCGCGGTGCACCCTGACGGGAATTTGCTCGTGAGCGCCGTCGATGGCGGGACCATCTCCATCTGGGCACTCCCCGGAGGGGAGCTCATCCGCAACCGCGTGGTCAGGGCCGATGCGCGCAACGGCATCTGTATCATCCCCGGTATGCACTGGGTGGCCTCCGCTGGCCTGGATGGGTCACTGCACCTCTCCGGGCTCCCCTGGGTAAAACCGATGAACCGGACCACCCCCGCCGATATTGGATACGTGCAGACATGCATCAGCCGCGCTTCCTCTCATCAGGATATCCGGCAGTGGAAATTCCTCGAGCGCCTCCTGGCCGGCAGGTTCCGCCAGTGCATCGCGTATGGCGGTGCCGGGATGCCGGCCGGCCCGCATGATATTGAGATTGTCGAAGAACCAGTGAGATCCGAAGCCGTCGCGTGCGGGGTGAGGATGTAATGCCACTCAGGGTCTCCATCGATTTTGGCACTTCGAACACCGTGATTGCATGCTGGGACGAAGGCCAGGGATCCGCACGGGTGCGGGAGATTCCCGGGTGGTCCCGCCCCTGCAATGCAGAACCGCGAAACACCCCGGTGATCCCCTCCCTTATCCACTACGGCGGGGAAGAGGCCCGGTGGATCGGACAGCAGGTGCATGACCGCGGCCTCCTCGATTCCCCTTCCACCGTTCGCTGGATGAAGCACTACATCTCCACCAGGAGCCCGGTCCGGGTCCCGCTGCCCGGAGGGAGCAGGAGTTACCGCGAGGTGGGTGCCGATTTCCTCCAGGCCATACTCTCATCCATCCTGCCTGCACAGGGTTGTGAGGAGATCGAGGCTGTCTTCCCGGTGCCGGTAGAATCGTTCGAGCATTACCAGGACTGGATCATCTCCCTTGCCGGCTCCGCGGGAATTGGCAGGGTCCGGGTAGTCGACGAGGCGACTGCCGCCGCGGTGGCGTCCGGCTTCACGCTCATACCCGGGGAGGTGTTCATGCTCTTTGACATGGGGGGCGGGACCCTTGACGTCTCGGTGGTCCGCCTCGAGGACAAAGGTGATAGTCCCGGCCGCCGCTGCAGAGTGCTCGGGAAAGCGGGGGATGATATCGGCGGGATGCGGATGGACCAGTGGATCTTCGGCGAGGTATGGGAGAGGTGCATCTCCACCTGCGATGAGCGGTCGAGAAAGGCGCTCTCGCGTCCCCTGCTCTCGGCATGCGAGAGGGCAAAGGAGGCACTATCCCTTGGAGAGGAGACGGAAATTTCCGCGTGCACCGGCACTCATGACCGGTGTGAACTCTCGATTCCCTACACGAGGACCGAGTTCGAGCGCCTCCTGGAAGAGAAGGGGGTCTTTCCCCGCCTCAATGCAGTTATCCAGAGGGCACTCCAGGGGGCCTATTCGCGGGGTTTTGCAGAGGACGACCTTGCCGGCGTGGTCATGGTGGGGGGGTGCAGCCAGATCCCGGCCATAAAAAAAGCGCTCGAGTACCGGTTCGGGCGGCAGAATGTCCGGCACGCCCATCCCATGGAGACGGTTGCCCGGGGAGCGGCAGCGTGCGCGGCCGAAATTGACCTTGACGACCATGTCCAGCACGACTATGCCCTCAGGTTCTGGAACCCGCGGAGCGCAGAGCATGAATACCGTATCCTCGTCCGGCAGGGTGACCCGTACCCGAGCATTCGCCCCGTGGCCCGTCTCCTCGTCAGGGCAACCTATGATGGCCAGTCCCAGTTGGGAGTTCCCATCTTCGAGATGGGAAAAGCCAGGGGTAATGCCCGGTCTTCGCAGAGGGAACTCGTGAGCGAGCCGGGGGGCGGGGTCCGGCTCATGGACATCCCGGACGATGAACAGGCNNATTCTTCATCACGGCGAATCCTCCCGCCGCAAGAGACGAGTCCAGGTTCGAGCTCTCCTTCTCCCTTGACGGGAACAAGAGGCTCCTTGTCACTGCCCGTGACAACCGGACGGGGCAGGTGGTGGTGAAGGACCAGCCGGTGGTGAGGCTGGTATGAAGTGGTGATGCAAAATGGAGATGCAGGAACTTGAGATAGTGATCGGGCGGGACGGCCAGGTGGCCGTCTCCGTGAAAGGCGTCCGGGGGCCAGGATGCCTGGCCCTCACCAGGGCGCTTGAAGAGCGGCTCGGCGACGTGGTTGGGAGGACCCACAAGGCGGAGTTCTATTCGTCGTCAGAAGGTGCAATGGTCCAGGAACGCCCGCTGGAAAATGTGGGCGAAAGGAGGGCGTAAACCACATACTGCGATATGATGGAGCATAGGTTTAGAGACAGGGCCCCATAAAGACAGGAGGGGGTTCACCCTCCCTGGACTCTCCCCGCGCACCTCCCATCGCAAGGGGACTTTTAGCCCCTTCTGCTCCCGGCAAGCTCCCTCACCTTCGCGATATTCCCCCTGTCGTCACGCCTCTCATCGACAGGTGTCTCGCAGATCAGGGGCCTTGTGCGGAAAAAGTCATCGTGGAGCATCAGGGAGAACGCCTCTTCGCCTATGGAGCCGAGGCCGATGTGCTCGTGCCGGTCGAGACCGCTCCCAAGAGTCCCCTTCGAATCGTTGAGGTGGATGAGACGGACGTGTGCAAGCCCGATGACCTCCTCGAGCATACCGAGAGTCTCTGCGATTCCCTTGGAGTTGCGGAGCTCGTATCCCGCGCCGAAGGCGTGGCAGGTGTCAAAGCAGA
>DUGV01000276.1 GCA_013331225.1 Methanolinea sp. | reverse complement strand
ACGGAAGGACCCCGGTGCGCACAAGGGGGCCGGGGGGGAGGTGCTTGTTGTCGGCGGCGGCCCCTACCAGGGAGCACCATATCTTGCCGGGCTCGGGGCGCTCCGGGCCGGAGCCGACATCGTGAGGATCGCTTCGCCCGTCTTTGAGCCTGTCCCGGATCTCATCTACGAGCGGCTGGAAGGGGAGAGGATCGCCGCCCGGCACCTTGAAACCCTCAAGACTCTCGCGGAAAGGGCCGACGTGGTGGTGATGGGAAACGGCCTCGGCGACAAGAGCCATGGCGTGATGGTGGAGCTTGCCCGGTACTGCAAGAGGGCTGTAGTGGATGCAGACGCGATCAGGCGACCGCTCCCACAGGGTGAGGATACCATTTATACTCCCCATGCAGGCGAATTTGTTCGCATGACCGGCGCGTTACCACCCGAAGAACTGGTTCCCCGGGCAAGAGCAGTCAGGGATGCGGCACACATCGGTACCATCCTGCTGAAGGGGAGGGTCGATGTCATTTCTGACGGGAAGCGGGTCAGGTTCAACCGGACCGGCTCGCCCCTGATGACGGTCGGAGGAACGGGGGACGTCCTGGCGGGGGTGGCCGCAGCCCTCTTCTGCCACCTGCCCGCATTCGAGTCCGCGTGCCTGGCTGCATACGTGAACGGGAGAGCCGGAATGGCGGTTGAGAAGGCGTTTGGCGGGGGAATGCTCCCGACAGACCTGGTCGACCGTATCCCGCTGGAACTCTTCAGGAGGAATGAACCCACATGACGGAATTTACGCACATTGGAGATGACAGGGCCCGGATGGTGGACATCGGGGGGAAAGGAGAAGTATACCGTGAGGCGCGGGCATCAGGGAGGATCCTCCTCCGGCGGGAGACACTCTCTGCCATCAGGGAAGGGACCGTGGTGAAGGGCAACGTACTTGCGACCGCGAGGGTCGCCGCCACCCTGGCAGTAAAGGAGACTCCCCGCCTGATCCCCATGTGCCATCCCATTCCCATCAGCAGCGTGGACGTGGAGTTCAACATCCTGGAGGACTCGGTTGAGGCAGTGATCAGTGTCCGTTCGCATGGGAGGACGGGTGTCGAGATGGAGGCCATCACGGGGGTATCAGTAGCCCTCCTCACTGTGTGGGACATGGTGAAGTCCGCGGAGAAAGACGCAGGCGGCCAGTATCCCGTCACCTGCATCACCGATATCAGGGTGCTCGAGAAGAGGAAGGGGGAGAGCGGTGGCAGCGAGAAGTAAAAAGTGCACGGGTAGCGCTGACCGCGCAGTTTAATATCCCTGCAGGCGACTTCTATAGGTCTTACGGGATACGTCCCGTGAAGGAATGTGGCTCGTCTTTCGAGCTGAACCTGAAAGGTGCAAGAACCATGGCAAAATCAATGTACGCTTACGTCAGGGAGGCGTGGAGGAGACCGAGCGAGAGCGAGGTCAAGGCACTGCTCTGGAACCGCATGCAGCAGTGGCGCCGCGAGGGGAGCGTGGTACGGATAGAGCGCCCCACGCGTATCGACCGTGCAAGGAACCTTGGCTACAAGGCAAAGCAGGGTATCGTGATGGTGAGGGTGAAGGTCCGCCGGGGAGGCAGGCGCAAGTCCCGATACGTCCGGGCCCGCAGGTCCATCAGGATGGGAGTCAACCGCATCACTGCCGGAAAGAGCCTGCAGCGTATCGCCGAGGAGCGCGCATCGCGCAAGTACCCGAACATGGAGGCGCTGAACTCCTACTGGGTGGGTCAGGATGGCCGCCAGAAATGGTACGAGGTCATCCTGGTCGACGGGAACCACCCAGCGATCCGGACTGACTCACAGCTTGCGTGGATGAGCGACCACGTCCACCGGGGGCGTGCAGAACGCGGCAAGACCAGCGCGGGGATGAAGGGCCGCGGCATGGGGACCCGCGGGAAAGGGACCGAGAAGACCAGGCCGAGCATCCGTTCGCATGGTAACCTGGGTAAATAACTTATCCTCTTCCCAAGATCTTTTTTAGTATGCGATGCACTGACGCCTGCGTGTACCCCTATCCCCTCGGGGACTCCACGGTCCGCCGCATGGCACAAGAGGCTGGGGAGCTCGGGTTTGACAGCATGGTGGCAGTTGGCGCAAGGGGCTGTACCTATAAGGGAGTGGAGGTGGTGGGCGGCACCATCATCCAGGGAAGGGATCAAAGGGAGGTGCAGGCCGCGATGCGGAGAATCGACGGGAATCCTGGGATTCTTATGGCCACCGCGGGGGATTACACGCTTAACAGGGCACTCCTGCACGTAGGGAGGGTCAGGGTGTTACAGGGGATCCATGCAACTCCGAAAAATTCGTTCGACCATATCCTCTCAAAAATGGCCGCGGAACGCCAGGTGGCAGTGGACCTGGACCTCTCTTTGCTGGTTTCCGGGAGGGATTATGCCAGGCAGAAGGCGCTCCAGAGATACGCTGACCTGGCCGGTCTCCAGTCCCGCTTCGGGTTCCCGTTCACCCTCTCGTCCGGTGCGAGGTCGATCCTCCAGATGAAGTCCACCAGGGACATGGTCGCGCTGTGCGGGCTCTTTGGCCTGGATGAAGATGGGGTGGGAGGGGCCCTCCTCGGCATCGCAAAGATTCTCCGTCCGGAAAAGGCAGTCGAGGTGGTGGAATGAAACCGCGCCCCCCCACGATGAGGGGAAAGCGGCGGTACATCCTGGCAAGGCTCGACCCGCCATCTGTCGCTGTCAGCGGCCGCGACCTCTATTATGCCATTGCAGAATCGCTGACTTCGCTCTACGGCGATTCGGGCATGGCCAGGATTCAACCGTCGGTTGTCTCCTGCACAGGGGGATATGCCATTATCCGGTGTATCCGCTCCACTGAAGGCCAGGTATCCGCCTGTCTCGCCGCGGTGCACCAGGTGCAGGAGGTGAGCGTGGCGGTGCGGAGCATCCGTACCTCGGGGACCATGCGCTCCCTGCGCCAGCACCTTGCGGGCATGAAACCCAGGGTACCATGCGGAGAGCAGGATGCGTATTTCCAGGGCAGATCCTGGACCGGAGTGCAGTATCCGGGTGCGAAGGTTGATTTATTTGAAAAGGGATTTAAAAACCAGCAACCATTGTTCCTCACAGAGGAAGATCTGGAGGAGTAGCGAATCATGCAGCCACAAGCATATCAGATGGGGTATGACCGGGCAATCACAGTGTTTTCCCCCGACGGCCGGCTTTATCAGGTCGAATATGCCCGGGAAGCAGTGAAGAGAGGGACCACGGCGGTGGGAATAAAATGCAGGGAGGGCGTCGTGCTGATCGTTGACAAGAGAATCAGCTCCCGCCTCCTGGAAGCCTCGTCTATCGAGAAGATCTTCAAGATCGATGAGCACATCGGGGTCGCCTCGTCAGGCCTTGTCGGGGATGCCAGGGCACTTGTCGACCGGGCCCGGATCGAGTCCCAGATCAACCGCGTCACCTACGACGAAAAGATCGACGTGGAGGCCCTTGCGAAGAAACTTGGCGACCACATGCAGACCTACACCCAGTTCGGCGGTGC
>DUGV01000118.1 GCA_013331225.1 Methanolinea sp. | reverse complement strand
GATTATCTCAACCCGGCTTTTTTCCAGGAGCATCTCTCCCTTGTAGTAGTCGACCGTGGTGCCTGGATAGTTCGATGAGACGACCCTTGCTCCCGTCAGGCGGGAGAACACCACGCTTTTACCGACGTTGGGGTTCCCCATCAGGACGATCTTTTTCATTCACGCTTGCTCCACTATGATTGCCCTCGCCATCTCACGCCCAATCGTCGTTGCCCTGCCATCTATCTCGATAACAACCGGGCCCCCGAAAGGCTGCGAAACCAGGACGGAAATCTCTTTTCCTTCACGGATCCCGAGACTTCGCAACCTGTTCTGAAACCCTCGTCCACCGACCAGCCCGACAATCCTTGCCTTCTGGTGTGCCCGTAACTCTGTGACAGGAATGTTCACGATGATCACTTTTAGGCTTGCCTAATAATTTCTTTCTTTTTTCTATTTATCCTTTGGCATCCTCCATGTTGCTGCTCATTTTCTGGAGCCTGAATACCCTGATTTGCTGGCTGATCCACAGCAGAAAAAATCCGAGCCGTGGATTCCCTTTAATCCAGGCGCGGGGGAATGGTGTCCGAACATAATTTCTTACAACGTTCTGGTGAATGGAAAATGAGAAAATAACGTAGGGACGATAGCCATGATACGGTATTTCCCGGGTCATATGGGTAACTTTCGTATCAGATTTACAGGTAATGGAATGCCTCATATGTACGGAACTGCATGTACACCCACGCAATGACTGGCAGAGTGATTAGAGATGAGATGACCCTCTATGCCGTGGGGGTGATAAAAAATGACCTTCTGGTCCCGCCGCTCCTTGCGTGCTGGACATCAAGCCATACGTTCCAGGCATGTACCCGCGCGAAGGCGTCCGGATCCCGGGCTGGATGGAGAAGATCATGACAGATCTCGGCGGGAACTGCCAACACGACAATGGAGCCGGGCCGGGGCTCTTCACGGTGAATGAATCCGAACTCTCATATACCGGCGATCTATGCGATCAGAGCGGTAACAGGGGGGTCAAACCACTGGCGAGCCTTTCCTGCCGGATGCCCATCACCCTGTGGTTTTTTTGGGGAACTGCATGGTGCGGGTCTTTTCCCGGTGGTCCAATGCATACTAAAAAATTGCTGTTCGGGTCGCCATTCTCAAACCCTGGAACATGGACCATGCCATAGCCTGACAGCATATGCACCTGCGGATCGCGGCTGAAGGGAAAACAGAAAGTATTTCCCGTTCATACATAAAACCGAATAGAAAGGACAGGATTTTTCCATGAATTACCGAGTTTTCCTTCTGGTTGCGTTGTGTATATCAGGTATAGGGGTCTCATGTGCAACATCGGCACCGCCCCTGGAGGCAATCGATGCATACAACCACGGTATCGATCTTGCTGTGGAGGGGAACTTCTCCGCAGCGCTCGGGTCCATCGATGCGGCACTCTCCATGGATCCGAACTTCACCGTCGCCTGGATCACAAGGGCTGGCATCCTGAACGCGATGGGAGACTACAACCAGTCGCTCGAGGCTTCGGACAGGGCGCTTGCCATTGACGAGAACCAGGCAGAGGCCTGGACCAACCGCGCAAGTGCCCTCATCTCCCTCGGGCGGAACGAAGAGGCACTCGAGGCCGCCGATCGCGCCATCGAGCTCGACCCACGACTCTCGGAGGCCTGGATCGACCGATCAACCGCACTCTCCAACCTTGGCCGGACAGAGGAAGCAGATGAAGCGGTGCAGATGGCGATGTTCCTCATAGGGGAACTCGAGAATTCCCCCGTCCCCCAGACAACCACCGCAAAGGCACCTCTCCATTGGCTCCTGGTCCCCCTGGGAACCGGAGCGGCACTCGGTTTTTACTCAAAGAAGAGATATATCCCCTAATCTGTTTTTACCGGTGCGTCTTGGAAAGGAATGTGAAAATTGAGAAAAAATGATGCTGAGAGTATCGATCTCAAAGTTAGGGGTTTCCTGTTATCAATGTACATGATATGATCGGTTCAACTGTCATTCCTGGACATTCGCAAATGCTATAAAGAGAGAATTTTTCCAGCGTAGGACGAGAGACAGACCCTCCTGTCGCGAGGAGAGCACGAAGAAAACCACACTCATGGAAAAGAGATGCTGTGAGTATCACTCACACCCTCGTCCCCATCTCCATATAAATTCTGTTGATGGCTGTGGTTCAACGAATGAAAAAGTACATGTGAGGGCTGGGAGGGATGTTCAGGTGAGCAGCCTGCCGTGATCGTCGATCTCCCCCCGGTATATCCTCGTGCTGGAGATCCATTTTCCATCGTCGGCAAGGACGCAGGTGATCTGGTGGATGTCGACCTTCGAGCGGCCCTTTTCCCTACGAATCCTGTTGATGTCACGGGCAATGGGGAGAGTTTCTTCACTGACCACCAGGGCGTCGAACTCCGCGACGAGTGCCGACCCAAAACGGTCGTTCAGTGGCTCGATCGACCACGCTGCATTCCAGCGGTTCTCCCGTATGAACCGCTCCAGTGACTCCATCCTCTCGTTGAACGGGCGAACGGGGTGGCTCTTTCGTGATGCGAAGATATCAGTTGTCAGGCCTATGGTCACCTCGCCGCCATTTCCCGCAAGTTCAAAAGAACGGGAGATCAACCTTTTATGACCGTCATGCAGAGGATCGAATGTTCCCCCGACCATAACCTTCATGGTGCCACATATTGATTTTTTTATGCTATTATGGCTGTTGGTCGCACGCGAACGGCAGAGACCTTTGTTGCTGAAAATGCCACGGTGCTCGGGGATGTGAAACTTGGGTTGGGAGTGAGCATATGGTTCGGCGCAGTGGTCCGTGGAGACAGGGATAAGATTGTCATATCAGACCGGTCGAACGTACAGGACAATGCAGTGATTCATACCAGCAAGGGGTTCCCCGCGCGCATAGGAGAAGATGTGTCCATCGGCCACGGGGCCATCCTGCACGGGTGCACTATATCGGACAGGGTCCTCGTGGGAATGGGGGCCATCGTGCTCAACGGGGCAGTGGTGGGTGAGGACTGCCTTATTGGTGCAGGCTCAGTGGTCACGGAAGGGACCACGATCGCCCCTGGATCCGTGGTGGTAGGTGTCCCGGGAAAAGTCATCAAGCAGGTTACGGAAGCCCAGAGACAGCATATCCTCCAGAATGCCAGGAATTACTGGGAGATGGCAGGGAGTTACCTGCATGTCTGACGTGGTGATCGTTGGCGGGGGGGTCACCGGCATCCAGGCAGCTCTCGACCTCGCAAACCACGGAATTGAAGTCCACCTCGTGGAGAAAGAGCCCTCCATCGGCGGTCACATGGCGATGCTTGACAAGACATTCCCCACGAATGACTGCTCGATGTGCATCCTCTCCCNNATCACCAAAATGCCCCGCTATATCGACGAAGAACGCTGCAACGGGTGCGGGGATTGCATTGATATCTGCCCGGTTGAGGTATACAACCGCTTCGATGCAGGTATCGGGGTCCGGAAGGCAATCTACAAACCCCACCAGCAGATAGTCCCCGATATCGTGGTCAAAGATCCCGAGCACTGCATAGA
>DUGV01000009.1 GCA_013331225.1 Methanolinea sp. | reverse complement strand
GGGGCTGACGCCCCGCCGCTGTGGCATCCCCATAGCGCGATAGGGCCAGTGCTGGGGAGTAGGTAGGATTCAGAAGAATCCGGTGCTGCCCTGCCCACAGGCTATCGCGTATCAGGGGGAGGTCCGGAGGGGGATTCTCCCCCTCCGGTCAGGGAAAAAACCGCACTCATCACACGATGACGTTCTCGGGGTCCAGGGGCGGAAGCCTTCGCGGAGTTTTCCCTCCCCATTGGAGGCGTCCTTGGCAATTGAGCCCTTAAAACCCTTTTTTCCGCTGCTCTGATAAACCCGTCAATTGCGTGTTTCATTCCTGGCGGGTCACTTTCTTAAGCTTTTAATACGAACCAATTGCAGGAAAAAACTCTCCTGTCCCTGTGATCGCCATGCCCTCCTTTGCCACTGCATTCAGTCCCGGCCACCTCTCGGGGTACTTCAGGCCTGTCTACGGGACCGACCCGGCGCAAACGGGGAGTCTTGGCGCAGGGATTGTGATACAAGAGGGAGTAACCTCCACCATCTGGCCCTCCGACAAGACAGAAATATCCGTGGAACGCCTGGACCCTGTTTCGGGATGTATGGTCGAAATAGTTCCGGCTTCACCTCCCATCCATTACCTCCTTGAGCGGATGGGTGTCACCGGAACGGTGAGAACTGAATGCTGCCTCCCCATCGGTGCCGGTTTCGGCCTCTCCGCAGCAGCCCTCCTCTCCACCGCAACTGCAGCCAGTGCACTCTTTGGCCTCTCGCTCGCCCCGGCGGAATGCGCGGCATTGGCCCACGAGGCAGAGATCGTCCACAGGACCGGACTTGGAGATGTTGCGGCCTGCATGGGGGGCGGCCGGGACTGCAGGAAGGGTCCAGGGATCAGGGCCGAGATCGAGCGCACCTTTGACATCCGCGAACCCCTCTGTGCCGTGATCTTCGGCCCGCTCCCATCCCCGGAAGTACTTGGCTCCCCGGAAGCCATGGCCAGGGTCATCAGGGCCTTTCCGGGCCGCTGCCCGGTGGACGCGCGGGACTTCTTCAGCCTCTCCAGGCGGTTTGCAGTGGAGAGCGGTCTTGCCACGCCGCAGGTGGTCGAGGCACTCTCCGCCTGTGACGAAAAGGGGGTGCCTGCGACCATGACAATGCTCGGAAACGGGGTCTTCGCATACGGAGATGAGGCGTTCCCCCTGCTCACATGCCTGGGCGAGGCGTTGGTGCTTCACCCTGCCGATGCGGGAGGGCATCTCCTGGAGGTGGGGGGATGATACCGCCGGAACACCCCCGGTACCGATCGCTCTTCGCAAGGGAGCGGCTTGCACGTTACGCTGCGGAGGGAATCGTCTCGCTCGAAGGACTTTCTGCCCACGGACGCGGCGAGGCGTTCGACTACCTCCTCGGGGAGAAGACCACTGCAAGCGCGCTTCTCGCAGAAAAGACGGCCGCAGCACTCCTCCTCACCGCAAGGGACCCTGTCATCTCTGTGAACGGCAACACCGCAGGCCTGGCTGCAGAACTCATCGCTCCTCTGCAGGAGAAATCAGGCGCAAAAGTGGAGGTCAACCTCTTCCACCGGACCGAGGAGAGAATAAAGAAGATAAGCCGCCTGCTTCGCGACCATGGTGTCCGACTGGAGGAAGGAAATGCCGAGAGGCTCCTCCCGCTCTCCCACGACCGGGCATTGTGCCAGAGAGGGGGGATCTACCAGGCAGATGTCATCCTTGTGCCGCTCGAAGACGGCGATCGTTGCCAGGCGCTTCGGGAAATGGGCAAGACAGTGATCGCGATAGACCTCAACCCACTTTCGAGGACCGCCCGGAGTGCAAGCCTCACGATTGTCGACGAACTCACAAGGGCCCTCCCCAACCTCACCTCGTTCTGCGCATCGCTCCCAAGGCACGAGGCCGAGGCACTTGCAGGGTCGCTTGACAATACCAGGTTCCTGGCGGATGCCCTCGAAATGATGAAGGAGGGACTCTCCCATGCTATGGATTGAGAAGTACCGCCCCCGCACGTTTGAAGAGATCATCGGGCAGGAGAAGGTGGTAGAACGGCTGAAGCATTTTGCCTCATTTCGGGCAGTACCTCACCTGATGCTCGCCGGTCCCCCCGGCACAGGAAAGAGCGCGAGCGTCGAGTGCCTTGCGCGGGAACTGTACGGGGACCATGCAGAGGAGAACCTCAGCGTCGTTCCCACGAGCGACCTCTTCATGCTCGGGAAAAAATTCCTGGAATGCGAAGAGCGGTATGCACACCTTTACCGCGCAGACGAAAGCCTGCTCTCGAACTTCAAGCGCATCATCCGGGAGTATTCATCGCTTCGTCCCCTGGATGCCGAGTTCAAGCTGCTGGCATTCGAGGGTGCCTCATCTCTTCCCCGCGAAGCACAGCAGGCGCTGCGTCGGATCATGGAGNNTGTACAAGCCATCCCTCGGCAGTCATCCCTGCCATCGCGTCCCGTTGCCTGCCGGTATTCTTCTCTCCTATCGATGACGCCCTGGTAGAATCCCACCTGCATACCATATGCGCTGCGGAGGGCAAAGACAACTGCCCCGTCCGGGAAGACCAGGTCGGCCTCCTGGTTGCCGCCGCACGAGGGGATCTCCGGAAGGCTGTCATGCTCCTCCAGGTGCTTGCCGAGTCGGGTCTTGACGCAAACCTCCTCTCCCTCGCAAAGACCGAGACTGGCCAGGTGGCGACTGCCGCGTTCTCCGCGATGCAGGCAGGTGACGTCCAGGCAGCCACCCGGAGGCTGGAGACGCTTATGATCGAGTACGGGCTCTCCGCGAGGGAGGTGCTCGGCGAGCTTGGCAACGTCGTGAAGCG
>DUGV01000260.1 GCA_013331225.1 Methanolinea sp. | reverse complement strand
CCCGTCAGAAGGATGTACGCGGGGGGCAGGATCGCGCGGCATTCCGGGGCCTGCACGGACGACACCTACCAGGCGCTTGCACTCGCGGAGTCGCTTGCGGCGTGCCGCGGCTTCTCTCCTCCGGACTTCATGGAAAGGCTCGTCCGGGACTACCTCTTTTTCGGCGAGTGGTACGGCCCCACTTCGGGCGCGGTCTTCTCCCTGGTAATCGGGGGGACCCCGCTCTATTCCGCGGCCCGCCTCGTGCACGCCCGGCGGGGGTGGAGCAGGAGCAACGGGAGCGTGATGCGCGGACCCCCGATTGGGGTGTTCTATTTCGGCCCCGAGGTCGAGGCCGCGTCCATGGCCTGCTCGGCACTGACCCACAGGGACCCGGTGGCAGGGGCCTGCTCGGCGTTTGTCAACCGCATGGTGAGCGACATGTGCCGCGGGATGCCTAAAGAGAGGGCGTATGCCCGAGCGCTCCAGCGGTGCCGGGACGCGGAGGTGGCCGGCATGCTGGGCAGGTGGCGGGAATTCCCGCCGTCCCCCGGACTCGATGCCCTGGAGGCGACCCATGCCGCGGTCTCGGTCTTCATGGAGACCTTCTCCTTTGAGGAGGCGGTGCCGCGTGCAGTCAGCATGGGCGGCGACAGCGACACGGTCGGGGCGATCGCAGGTGCGCTGGCCGGGGCTGCCTACGGCATGCATTCCATCCCCGAAGAGTGGATCCGCGGCCTCTCTGACAGCGGCCGTGTGCTGGGGGCGGCACACGCGCTGTGGCTTGCGTCCCGTGGCTGATACCGATCAGACCGCCCTCAGTTCCACCAGCTGGAGGCTTCGCCCCTTCACGCAACCCGGGGGCGCATTCCCGAGCACCCTGACGACGACGTACTTCTCGCCCGGGATGACGCCCTCGGGATTGCAGAGCCGGAAATGTTCGCACTTATCCCTGGAGCAGGAGGGTTCAAACAGGATGCGGGTGTTTGTGATGGCCATGTCCGCGCTGACGAGGGCCGCAATCGACGACTCCACCACCTCAACTGCCGTGGCACCCTCAAGGTGCAGGGGGCATGCGTGGTGGGTCTTCCTCACCCCGACGACCCGGTATCTGCGCCCGGGTTTCAGGTTATGGCACGCCTTCCTGACCGTGCAGCCCTCGCACTCGGCGCACTCGCCCTCGTAGATGAACTCGAGGTCGACCCTCGCGAGGGTGGTGCCGATGAGGGTGACCTTTGGTTTGACTTCTGCCATTCTCTCTTACTCCCGGTAGAGCATCCTCACGAGCTCGGTTGCAGACTCTCTCGTCAGCCCCATGTCCAGGATGGTGAACCGCTCGGGCCGGATATCCTTTGCGGCAAGCAGCGCCTCGACGGCGACCCCGTCGTCGATCCCGAGGTCTGCAGGGGTGATGGGTGTGCCGATGGACCGCAGCGCCTCTCTGATCGCCCGCCAGTCTCCGCCGTGCAGGTACATGGCGATGATAGTGCCGATCCCGCAGGCCTCCCCGTGGAGGGCCGCTCCCGGTGCGAGCCGCTCCAGGGCATGGCCAAACTTATGCTCCCCCCCAGACCCCGGCCGTGAGGAGCCGGCAATACTCATCGCGACCCCCGAGGATACGAGCGCCTTCGTGACCATCCACGCGGACTCCTCCTGGTGGGGCTTGATGCCCTTTGCGTTCTTCATCAGGAGCTCCGCGGTCATCCGCGAGAGAGCGACCGCGTACTCGCTCACTTCTTCGTGCTTCAGCCGGTGGGCGAGCTCCCAGTCGAGCACGGCGGTGGAGTTCGAGATTACGTCTGCACAGCCGGACGCGAGAAGGCGGTGTGGCGCCGCCGCGATGAGCCCGGTGTCCGCGACGATTGCAATCGGCGGATGCGCCTCGAGTGAGACGCTTCCGCTCTCCATCGGGACCGACGCCCTGGCGGACGCGATGCCATCGTGGGAGGCTGCGGTCGGGACGCTGATGAACTGGCGGTCAAGGTTATAGGAGACGATCTTCGCGCAGTCGATTACCCGGCCCCCGCCCACGCCTGCCAGGAACCCCGCGCCCCGTGAGAACTCTTCTGCCTCGTGGATTGTATCCATGCTTATCTCCCTGACCGAAAAAGTGGAGACCTCGTAGCGCTCCGAGAGGAGGGATGCCACATGGTCGCCCGCACATTCTCGGGTCCGGGTCCCCGAGAAGACCACCACGCGGCCCTTCAGGCAGAGGTCTGCGCAGACCGAGGGGATCTGGGGGAGGACGTCGTGGCCGATGACCACGTCCCGGGGGAGCTGCATCCACCGGGATTTGTCAAAGACCTTTGTTTTAAGTACTTTTATCGGGTCTGCGCTCATATGAATCAGGAAATGATCTGGGATTTCATACAGAAATATTACATCGATCCAATACGCTATGGCCAGCCCTACAACGTGGTGGATACGACTACTTACGCTCTGGTTCTGATCCTTGCCATATATATCATTTATCGCTGGCTCTCCAGGTCCGAGATCATCCGGATCGACCGGAAATTCATTCTCTGCACCCTCCCGTTCGTCGTGATGGGAGGGCTGCTCAGAGTGGTGCAGGACACGGGGATGATCGAGTCGGACTGGCAGTACCTGCTGATCACCCCGCTGATTTACTTCGTGATGTTCGCGTACACGGCAGGGGCTCTCGTCATCTCCGTGACCCTCCAGGAGCACGGGGCCCTGAAAGATTATCACAGGGGATACCTTGCAGCGGGAATTGCCGGGGCGGCGGCGACCGGGCTTGTCCTCCTCTGGTTCGGCGCAGAGAACGGGATCATCGCCCTGGATGTCCTCGCCATCATCCTCGCGATGGCGGTCGCAACCACCGCGGCGGTCTACGCAGCCATGCGCTACCTCCTGAAGTGGGAGTATGTCGCCGACCCCCTCTACCTCTCCCTCCTCTTCGGCCAGCTCCTCGACGCGAGCGCCACGAGTTACGGGATCGACCTGCACCCGCTCCATTACGTCGAGGTGCACGTGGTTGGCTCGCACCTCATCGAGTGGACGGGGACGGCGTTCTCGATGTTCGGGTTGAAACTCCTGGTCCTCTTCCCCGGCATCTACATCCTGGAGAGATTCCGCCACGAGGGTCCTGGCGCCCTCTGGCACCTTATCCTCCTTGCGATGATCACAGTCGGGCTGGCGCCGGGAATCCGGGACATGATGAGGATGGTGCTTTATGTCTGACCTTTCCAGGAACGCGGGCATTGTCGTCATCCTTTTGGCCGTATCGGTCGCGTTCGGGGCATGGGCGACGATGCAGGACCCCGCGGTAGGGGAGCAGCTGATCTCGCTCCTCAAGGAGTCCATCATGGGAGAGGCGCTCGATTCATCGGGGGCGATGATGGCGGTGATGCTCTTCTTCAACAACCTCCAGGCCTGCGTCCTCATGTTCATCG
>DUGV01000231.1 GCA_013331225.1 Methanolinea sp. | reverse complement strand
ATGTACGAGATGGCGAAGGGACCGTAGGATTCCTTAATACGGGGTAGTAGGGAACGGAGACAATCATCGAGGTTTCAACGGGGTGCCCGTATCCAGGCGGGGCTCTTACTGTGAGGCTCGCCAGAAGAGGAACCCGAGCAGAAGAAAAACCGGCATGGAGACTCCGGCATAGCCCATGATCCCGATGTTTCGTATGCCCATGTCCGAGAGATACACGCCGGCAAGCCCTGCAAGGCTAAACACTCCACTCAGGATCATCAGGATCGCGAGGATGCGCTCCAGCCGTCCTTCCAGGAAGACCAGGGAGGCAAAGAGCATCGAGAACCCGAAGAAGAGGTCCCAGGCCAGGATATCCAGTGCATAGACGACGGACGGCCAGACGAAGGAGAAGAACTGGATCCCCCACGGGAATCCCGCGGATGCGAGCGGGCGGCTCACAGTGAGGATCACGAAATGGACGCCTGTGGTGATCGCCGCCATGACGATCATGAACGCGAGAGCACAGAGACTGTACATCCTGGTCGATGGAGGGGTATATATGTGGACAGCGGCCATGACAAGGACCATCAGGGGTGCCATCACCACGATGAGGACTTCGAGCACGGAAAAGTACGGATCGCCGATTGGATCCAGCGGAGACTGGAGCGAGAGAAATCCAAGGACAAGTGTTACCACGTAGGCAACAAGGAAGAAAAACACGGCAAAAGCTGCGACACTCGCGAGCAATCGTTGCTTTCGGGATAACTCGTCGTGAATGGTCATCGCGTGGTAATTGAAGAATATATTCGGTTCTATATAGTTATTTGGATAGTATTTCGAGGAGAGAGCGAGTCTCTGGAAAACGAGTATATACGTTACGTGTTTGTCCATGCATCGACGGGAGTTCCTCTTTCCAGCAGATCGCCGTGGATATTCTGCCGGTTGGCTTTTGTGTAGAGATCTCTACCCAACAATTCCCTGCCGGGTTCGTGAGCCGTATTTCAGCACAACACCTCTCATCCGGGTATCTGCCCCTCGATGAGATCTTGCAGATGCCGGTACTGCCATTCCCGTTCACCGAGTGCAGCAGTTTCGGCATCTTCCAGGGGAGCGGAATCACGCACCGCGGTTGCAGCATAGAGTGCCGCGGCAAATGCATGGCGGGGAACGTGTGCAGTCGCCAGCGCCTGGCCCGCGGCACGGGCAGCGGAACGGGCTGAATCGTTCTCTTCAACGGAACGGGCCGCGGCATGGGCCGCAAGTGATACCTTCCGGACCTCGGCCATGTGGAATACGCCGGTCTTAATCCACGTCCGCAACGCGGTGATCGCATCCCTGGGACGGGTGTCGTCCGGCGATACCTCCTCGAAGTGCGGCAGGACCCGCACGGCACAGTCGGCCGCCCAGGTGGCCAGGGTCCGCTGGTCTGCCCCGAGTGCGAGCTCCTCGATTGCCCCGTCCAGGTCCGTTTTTGCNNTTGCGATCTTTCGTCTTCTCATGTGAGAACCACACTTCATTCCGTTGAGGAGGTGGAAGTGGTTGCACCATCCCCTGGTGTTCGGTGAGCGAAGAGCCTCACTCTGTGCCGGCGGAAACCTATTGCCCTCCTCCTTCCGCCACCAGATCCTTTCTCATCTGCCGTGTAGATAGCCATCCAACAGCCTTCCCGATAGCATGGTACAGCGGGTTGACAGGGACATCGACAAAATACCTGGCGTCCCGGCCAAACCACCCCTTCTCTGTCCAGAACCGGTGATCAGCAGGGAAAACACTCTCCATCTGCGAGAACGCCGCCCTCTGGCCGTGAAACATGACCACGTCCCGGAGACCCGGGCTTCTCCGTGCCGGCCGCCTGAGGGCCCCGGCAAACTCTGCTGCAGCCCGGGTGATCACCTCGCGGTTCTTCGAGGCCCGGTGGGGTGGAAGGGGATCCGGAGTGACGATGCCTGCCGATCCTGCGACCTCGAATCCCCACTGGCGGGCGACCATCCCGAGGTACTTCAGCACATCCCCGTGTCCGAGCATGCCGGCGGTTGCCAGCAGGAGAGCTTTCTTCTCAAAGAACTGCGGCCGGTGGAAGTTGAAGCTCAGGCGGTCGATGAAGATCTTCATCTGGCCGGTCACGTTCATGCCATAGACCGGAGAGGCAAAGACCACTCCATCGGCTTCCTGCATCTTATGCACGATGAGGGCTGCATCGTCACGGATTGGGCACCGGTCCTCCCCGTTGACAAAACAGGCACCGCACCCCCTGCAGGGGAGTAAGGCAGCGTCTGTGAGCCAGAGGTATTCGAATTCAACGGCGAGTTCCTTTTCCAGGGCCCCGCGGAGTTCCTCGCAGGCCCGGTAGGTGTTCCCTTTCCGGGGGCTCCCCATAATGACGAGTATCTTCTTTTCTATCATGATTCAACTCCTGATCCATGCGAACGTAATCACATTGTTCGGGCAGGTATCAATGCAGTCGCCGCAGAGGATGCATTCCGCCTGCTCCATGGTTCCCTGCCGGACCATGTCGTGCACGTCGAGGCTCATCGGACACGCATCCGAGCATCCTTTGCAATCTATGCACCGGTCTTTCTCGGCGACAAGGTGGAGTGCCGGCCACGAGAAGAGGTTCCGGACCTTCCGGCCGATGATCAGCAGGACCGCGATCGGGCAGAAGGTATGACAGAACCCCCGTTTCCCGAAGATTGCCGTAAAGAGCACGATCATGAAGACCGGCCCGACGAATGCGGCAATCCCCCCGGCCGCGAGGATCGAGATGCCGTGATCGGTCCTGTACCACAGGTCGAGCGTCGATAGGCCGCCGGCAGCCCAGATCGCGTAAGCAAGACCCCCGTAGATCCAGAGGAAGACGGGGTACTTCAGCCAGTCCATCTTCCGTGTCCGGAGCGGCGTTTTGAAGGCGAGGTTGAAGAGCTCCTGCAGCCCGCCCGACGGGCAGAGGTAGCCGCACCAGACCCTGCCGGCCACGAGCGAGGATACGAAGAGCAGGGCAAAGACGAGGAGTCCGGCGGTCACGATCCCGAGCGATGCCGCCTCCGTGATGATCGGGCAGGAGATGTAGGCGAAGGTTGCCGGGTAGAGGAGAAACGAGAGGATGATCAGCGTTTTTCGGATCCTCTGGCGTTCGCTACC
>DUGV01000273.1 GCA_013331225.1 Methanolinea sp. | reverse complement strand
CGGCGGCTGTCCGGATCCCCTCCCGGTCACCTGCTTCCATTGCAAACGATGAACAAAACGTTTACAATGGACAGGTCCGGCCATTTTCCGGGCGGCAGAGGAGGAGAGAAGACATGAAGAAGGCGGGAATGTCGTGGCTCATGGCCCTGTGCGTCGTGTCCGTTCTTGCGCTCCTGCCCTTTCGGCTGAGTGCGACGGAACAGCGATACTTCAATCTCGGGGACCTCGGGCTCGAGGGAGGCGGCTTGATCCGTGATGCCCGCCTCGGCTATCGAACGTTCGGCGTCCTTGACGCCGCCCGATCGAATGCGGTGATCTTTCCCTCGTGGTTCATGGGGACATCGGGAGACCTGGCAGCACTTATCGGCCCCGGAAAGGTGGTGGACAGTTCCCGTTATTTCGTCATTGCCGTCGATTCCTTCGGCAACGGGGTATCCTCATCGCCCTCCAACAGCGTGGCACAGAAAGGCCGGTCATTCCCGGACCTCACAACGGGCGACATGGTACGTGCCCAGTTGCGGCTGGTCACGGAAGAGCTGGGCATATCACGCCTCCACGCCGTTATCGGCATTTCCATGGGCGGGATGCAGGCATACCAGTGGATGGCGGCATATCCTGTCATTTTTCAAGATAATTCACCCACCCCCTTTTCAGGTTAATTCACCCGGGAGCGGCGCAATATCCTCAGTCTTCTACCATGACCATTTCCCCATGTTCAATTCTTTTCGGTTGTCCTTTTTGTTCTGCCCATCCTCTTCCGGTAGCTCTCCCCTTCGATGAAGATCTGGTGGGCGTTGTGGGCCAGCCTGTCAAGGAGGGAGTTGGCCAGGAGCGGATCATCGAAGAGGCCCATCCATTCATCCAGGGGCCTTGAGCTCGTGATGACGGTCGAGGACCGCTGGTACCGTTCGATCATCACCTCGTACAGGTCCTGCGCCTCCGACCCCGTCAGCCTCTGCAGGCCAAAGTCATCAATGACGAGGACGTGAGGGCGGATGAGCCCGATGACCTCCTTCCCGAACGAGTGGTCGGCCCTCGACTGGTGGAGCCTTTTAAAGAGAACCTGGGACCTCAGCATCAGCACGTTGAGGCCCCTTCTCACCGCACTGTGTCCCAGGGCATTGGCGAGGTGGGTCTTCCCCACGCCGACGGGGCCGCAGATGATGACATTCTCATGCCGGTCGGTGAAGCCGAGGCCGAAGAGGTCCTTCACCTTCTCCCTGTCGACGGTGATCGGGGCCTCCCAGTCGAACCGCTCGAAGGTCTGCTCCTGGTCGAGAAGCGCGCTTTTCATCTTTCTCATGGTCCTGCCCTGCTCGCGTCTTTCGATCTCGTCGTTGAGCACGAGCTCCAGGAACTCCCCATGGGAGAGCTTCTGGGCCCTCGCATACGACCCCCTTTCCGGCAGGGTGGCAAGGATGCCTCCGAGCTTCAGTTTCTTGAGCGTCTGTTTCAGTTCCGTGGTGATCTCCATCTCATTCCTCCTTTTTCACGAAGTACGCTGCCGGCCGGGCAAACCGCGAGGGCAACGGCTCCGGTCTTCTTTCCTCGGTGTCCTCCCTGACGAGGCCCTGCTGTATGATCTCTTCGACCCTGCGCACGTCGACGAGTTCGAAGGCGAGGGACCGCTCGCATGCCTTCTCCACCCTCTCTCTGCCGTACCGGTCGGGCAGCCTCACGAGCTTTTGCGCCTGGCGCAGCTTTGTCCAGGGGAAGGTTCCCGAGAGGAGGATCTCCGCGAAGCGCCGCGCCGAGGGGCCGATCTGTCCCGCCCTGTCGACATAGTAGGTGCAGCTTCTCATCGCATAGGGGGCCTTTTCCTTCGGGTAGTCCTTGAAGTCCGTCGAACGCTTCCCTTGGGGCACGGCGGGATGGGTCTTGATGAGATCGCCCTTGTAGTAGATGCGGAGAAGCCTCGTATCCTTTCTCACCGACACCTCCCTGCCGACATACCGGGTCGGGACGGAGTAGAGGCTGTTGCCGAAGCGTATGTGGTGGTCGGGATGGACCTTCACCGATCCCCAGCGGGGGACGTCGAACCGCTCTCCCGTCAGGGGAAGGAGGGCGTCCCTCTCCTCTTCAGTGAAGACGATAAGCGGCCTCTTCCTCGTGGTCCCGTGGATCCTCATTCCGGCAGTGTCACGACACCACCTGACGGCCTCCTCCTGGACGTGGGAGAGGTCCCTGAAGGTCTCCCCGGCAAAGAAGTTCTTCCGTACATAGGGAACCTCCCGTTCCACCTTCGGTTTGCCCGTCGGGTCATTCGACCGGGCCGGATCGATGATAAAGCCCCTGAACTGAGAGTACTCCAGAAAGGTCCTGTTGAAGACCGGGGAGTAGCGGTCGGATCTGACCACCGCCGCCTTCAGGTTGTCGATGACCACTTTTTTCGTGATACCGCCGAAGAAGACCCAGGCATCCTCCATGCCGGCGATCAGGGACGGGAGGTCCTGGGTGAAGGTCACGTGCACGTACTGGTGCCTGCTCGAACAGAGTGTGACCACAAGCCCGTAGACAGATCGTCTTCTTGCGGTCGCTTCGTCGTAGAGGAGGCCCAGTTTGCCGAAGTCCACTTCCGCCACCTCCCCCGGTGCGGTATCCGCCATGCGCACCGTGGTCTTCGATGGAATGCCGATGTGGACGGACACGAACCGGTACAGGCCCGGGTAGCTCACCTCGACACCCCGTCTTGAAAGCAGGATATGGACCTTCGTCAGTGTGAGATGATCGTCCTTTATCCACGATGCAACCGTTGCCTTGTGGGGAAGGAGGACCTGATCGACCGACCTCTGCGGACCGGGCAGGCGGGACTGGACCTCCCTGACAACCTCCCCGGCTATCGTCTCGAGATCGCATGGCCCGTCCTTGCCAAATCCCTTCTTGTAAGCGAGGCGCAGGTACTTCCTCAGGGTGTTGCGATCCATACCCGTCGCCCTCGTAACCGCCCTGATCGAATAACCGTTCTGAAGCCTTCTCAAAATGTCGACAACATCAACCACCACGTACTCCTTTCTCGCCATACCGCCTCCCGTTCGACAAAAAGATAACGGGAGTAGTATGCGCTGATTTCGGCGCCGACCGGGTGGGTGAATTAACTTGAAAAAGTGGGTGAGAGATCTTGAAAAAGGGGTGGGTGAACGATCTTGAAAAACAGACCGTCTAAATGGGTGAGCTATCTAGAAAAATCACAGCCCAAGAGAGCAAACACCGAAAGCATCAATCTCGCATAGCCATTTCGGCTGGGCGACTCCATCCTGATCAAGTCATCTTAATTCATCTTAAGGTTGTG
>DUGV01000179.1 GCA_013331225.1 Methanolinea sp. | reverse complement strand
AAGAAGAGAAAGGGGAGGCCCGCGAACGTAATTCTCCATATTACAGGGAATAATGAAAAGGAACTGGAAAAAAAGAGAGAGAGATTGCTAGTCGAAAACACCCTTCACAAATACCCGTTCCTTCGGAGCCACTCCACCTGCGGCCCGGTGTACCGGTAGATGATATCGCACTTGTNNTCCAGGGGATCACGATGAGGATATCCCCCTCACGTATCCAGACTTTCTTTTTGATCTTCCCCTTGATCCTCCCCATCCGGGTGACCCCGTCGTAGCACTTCACCCGGATGTGGTTTGCGCCCATCATCAGCTCGGCCTGGGCGAACATCTCCCTGTTCCGCTTCTGGGGAAGGCGGACCCGGATGATCTCCCCGGACTCGTTCTTCTCCTCGTCGGTCTTCCTCTGGATCAGCGAATCAACTCCTCGGCTCCTGCCCTCGTATCCGCAATAAATATTCAATTTTTGAAGTGTGAGCTTATAGAATTTTCCCGGATTTTCCTGCCTGAGCGGCACGGGATCCTGGCGAGGAGGACAGAGCGTGGCCCGTTGCATGCCGGGAAGAGCCGGGGGAGGGCAGAGGAAGGGCCGGGGTTCAAGAAGGAAACTTCCATCCAATTATATATATAGTTTGCCCACACACAGGTACGCGTGATGACCGGAACCCGTGCAGATGCCGATGCGGTCGGCGCCATCGTAAAAGACCTCTACAGCCATGACTGGAGCATCCGCNNGGTGGTACATCCGGGAGGCTGCGGCGGCCGGAATACGGGCCCTCGACCGTCCCAACCTGATCCCGGCGCTTCGCTCTGTCATGCGTGACGGAGATGACATCCTGCGGAGCGCCGCCACCTGTGCCCTTGGGAACATTCGATCGCGTGAGGCCGAGGCAATCCTCGAGAAGGCGGCAGAAGATCCCGACTGCCGGGTGAGGAGGAACGCGAAGGTGTCTCTCCAGCGAATCAGGGCCCCCCTGCCCTGAACCCTTAAGTATTCATTGCTCGGCACCGGCTGGTTTCCTTCACCAATAAAGCAAATTATAATTCCCGGTTTCAGAATCATGCCCGGTGGAAGTCACTCCTTCTTTTTCCCGATCTTCGCATTCAAAAACGAGGCGTTATTGGCCCGAATATCCCCGGCCGCGATGAAGCACATCGAGTATCCTCACCTTATTGCCCTCAACTACGTAGACAATCCGAAAATTCCCCACTCTTAACCGGTATTTCTGGGGATGCGTGTCTTTTAATGGCTTGATATCGGCATGGGCACGGGGAGCATATGGATCTTCCTCCAGGCATGTCAGGCTTTTCCTGATCCTGCCGGCCCCTCTCCCGTTTCCCGTGCCGAAGGGTCATGTTTTTGTTACTTCCGGCCCCAGTTACCTGTGAAGTCAAGGGAATCATGCAGTACCGATTCGCCGGCCGGATGCATTGTGCACCGCCATCGTTTCTCGGAAAGTTGTTTGCGGTCTCCACCGACCCCCGCATCATCTCCTTTGCCGGGGGGCTGCCGAGCTCCGCCTTCATCGATGTGAAGGGTCTCGCGGACGCATCCCGTCGCGTCTTCGAGGAGGAGGGGAGAGAAGCCCTCCAGTACTCCACCACCGACGGCTACCTCCCCCTGCGGGAGTTCATCTCCCGGCGATACCGGCAACGCCTCGGCCTCGACATTCCCGCATCAGAGATCCAGGTCGTGAACGGATCCCAGCAGTGCCTCGACCTCGTGGCAAAGATCTTCCTTGACAGGGGCGACCCGGTGGCAATGGAGCGGCCCGGGTACCTCGGGGCGATCGAGGCCTTCTCCCTTTATGAACCGACCTTTTACGATGTCGCGTTCGGCGCAGAGGGCCCGGATATCGACGAGTTCAGTCGGGTCATCCGGGAGGTCCGCCCGAAGTTCTTTTACGGCATTCCGAACTCCCAGAACCCCTCGGGCCAGACCTACTCGGCAGAGAGGCGAAAGGCCGTGGCCGAAGTCCTGGAAGGGTCGGAGACCGTATTTTACGAGGACGACGCGTTCGGGGAGCTCTTCTTTGACGGCCGTCCCAGGAAGCCCGTGAAAGCCCTCGCTCCCGACTGCTGCATCCTCTCGGGCTCCTTCTCGAAGGTCATCGCCCCAGGGATGCGCATCGGGTGGATATGTGCTCCAAGGGAGATTCTCGCGCAGTTCAACTGTGCCAAGCAGGCTGCCGACCTTCACTCGAACTTCCTCTGCCAGAAAGTCCTTTCGCGGTACCTCGAGACATGCGACCTCGATGATCATGTCCGCCGAATTTCTGCCGTGTACGGGCAGAACTGCCGGCTCATGTGCGACCTCCTGGATGACCTGTTTTCACCCGGGATGTATCACACGGAGCCCGAAGGCGGGATGTTCCTGCTCGCCACGCTCCCGAAAGGGCTCGACTCGATGAAGGTCTTTGAGGAGGGGCTCAAAGGCGGGGTCGCGGTCCTTCCCGGAACCCCCTTCTACGTATCGGGCGGGGGCGAGTCCACCATCCGCCTCAACTTCTCGAGCATGGACGGCGAGCGGATCAGGGAGGGCATGGAGCGCCTCGCCCGGGTGATCCGGGCCCTCGTCTGACCTCAATCGAGGGGAGCGGCCCATCTCTCGGGGAGTGCAGCCATCACCGCGGATGTCACGAGGAGGGTAAACGCCATCTCGGGGAGAACGCCCCCTGCAGCCTCCGCGTAGAGGGGGAGCAGGGGGATCCCCAGGGTGAACGAGGCGATCGCGATATGCA
>DUGV01000012.1 GCA_013331225.1 Methanolinea sp. | reverse complement strand
GTGTTCAAAGAGCATACGGAACTTCTCTTCACTTGCTTTTATGGTTTCTTCAGCCTGTTTGCGAAGCGAGATGTCCTGCATGGTGACAGTGCCGATTCCATGTTCTGCAGAGCCTGTCGAGAGGAGCACGGTCTTCAAGTCTCCGTCTTTACGCATGAGCACTGTTTCATGGTGCGTGAAAGGCCCATCCACTCCAGCGAAGGATGGTGCCAGGCGGTCTTTGTCTAAGAAAAGGTCAGCGACGTTGGAACCGACCAGTTCTTCACCGGAATAACCGGTAATCTCAGTGCATTGCGGGTTTGCCTCGATGATTTCAAGGGGGGCTTTCCTGAAAATGATGATGGCCGATTCAGAGGAGGAGAAGATACCCTTGTACCTTGACTTCTCTCTCTGGATGGTCTCAGAGAGATAGGTTACCAGCAATGCAATGAGGAGGAAGAAGAGCACCCGGACCAGTCCCTGGAGTATGATTTCAATTGTGGGGGAGGCCCATACGAGCGTCAGGAGATAGATGCAGATGAGGCCGATGGAGAAATAAAGCCCTCTCCGTTGAAAAAAATAGCAGGAGAGGATTATGGGGATATAATAGGCATTCTGGTAGATGATAGCGATACCGGAATGAAGAGCAATCCATGTCAAGACCAGGATGGTGAACGTTGCCAATGCGATGGCCATGAGATGGATGCGGGTAGATCCAGGCTGAGAATTCCGGCTTGGTATCTTCATGAAGGGAGATCCTACGGGTGTTGGAATGATTATTATAAAAAAATATTCGTCGTTTTCTCTAATAAAACAGGATATGGCTAAGTTAAAGGGGGAAAAAATGTGAAAAACAGTGCTGCTATGGGGATTCGAACCCCAGTCGCCGGCGTGAAAGGCCGGCATGATTGGCCGGACTACACTATAGCAGCAATTGCTCTTTTTAGTTGGCGGTTCACGGTAAAAAGGGTTGTGGAGCCGGTAGATGGGGGGAGTTTTTCTCAATAGACGGGGGTGCCCTCTCGCTCGGTGACGGTCTTGAACGCAGCCATCAACTGCCGGGTGATGGGGCCCGGGCGGCCTGAACCGATGCTCCTCCCGTCGATAAAAACAATGGGCGCCACCTCTGCCGCGGTTCCGGTGACAAAGACCTCGTCTGCGGTGTAAAGATCGAAATAGCCAAGGTTGGTCTCCTGCACAGGAATCCCAAGCTGCCCGGCGATCTCCAGCACCACCATCCGGGTGATTCCTCTCAGGTTATTCAGGGTGGGAGGAGTCAGGATGACTCCGTTCTTGATGATATAGATATTATCTCCGGACCCTTCGGAGATGTGCCCCTGCATGTCGAACATGATGGCCTCGTCTCCTCCCTTGCAGTTTGCCTCGATCTTTGCAAGGATGTTGTTTAAGTAATTGAGGGACTTTACGTTCGGCGGCAGGGAACAGCAGGGGTTACGCCTCACCGAGACGGTGACAGCTTTTAGTCCCTTCTCATAGAGGTCCCCATACATGGCTCCCCATTCCACTGCGATGATGATGACCGTCGCTTTTGGGCATTTGGTGGGGCAGAGGCCAAGATCTCCCATGCCACGGGTCACGATGGGTCGGATATACGCCTCCTTCAGATTGTTCTTCCGGAGCGTCTCGATGATTGCGCTGGTCATCTCCTCTTTTGAGAGGGGGACGCAGAGGTCGATGGTCTTCGCCGAATCGTACAGGCGGTCAAGGTGCTCCTGCAGGCGGAACACCCGGCCGTTGTATGCCCTTATACCCTCGAACACCCCGTCTCCATAGAGGAGGCCATGGTCAAAGACAGAGATCCTGGCCTCCTCTTTGGGATAGAACTTCCCATCGATATAGACGAACATGAAATGAATGTTTATTCTCCTGGTATTTTTTACCTGCTGATTGAATCAGGCCCTCGCAGGCTTTCGGCAGGCGTCAAGGAAATGGGAGAACATGGGAAGGCTTGCCACCGGATGAAGGTGCGTGTAGCACCCAAGCGTCCTGTTCATGAGGGCCCCGTCTGATCCCCCTGATATACCGGCACCTCGCGAGAGCGAGTAGCAAAACCGGGTCCCGGGACAAAGAGACACGTCGGAATAATGGAATTCGTGACCCCTGAAATGGCTCTCACCCATTGGGGAGCCTGGAAGGCTCTTCCCTTCCACGTACGCGACCACCCTCCTTGCAGGCATGGTCGTCGTCCCTTTGAAGATCCCGCACATTGGGTACATTCTCTCTCCCTGGATACCCTGCCACCCGTCTTTCAGTATGACGGCCTCGGTGAGGTACATCAGCCCGCCGCATTCGGCATAGATGGGGGTCCCTGCGCGGGAGCATTCCCGCACCGACTCCCGCATGGCAACATTTCCCTCCAGTTCCGGGAGGAANNACATCAGCCCGCCGCATTCGGCATATATGGGAACTCCAAGCTCCGATGCATTGCGGATGTCATTCTTCAACCCGTCGCGTGCGGCGAGTTCGGGGAGGAAGAGCTCGGGATATCCCCCGCCAAGGATGTAGCCGTCAGC
>DUGV01000069.1 GCA_013331225.1 Methanolinea sp. | reverse complement strand
TGGTCATGCAGCGCTCTTCCTGGATATCGAGGTAGACAAGGGTATGCAGGCCCTGCGAGAGGTTCTTCCCGATAACCTCGATGGGGGTCGCCGGAGACCAGTTTTTCGCGGGAAAGGGGAGAGAACAGGACTTGCCGAAACGGTAGTTCTGAAGCCCCGTAAGTCCGCATACTGCGCTTGAGATCGATGCTCCATGGATAAGCGCCGTCCTGATACCACGGAGTGCTGCCCGTATCCGAAGGTCNNTGGGATCTCCCCCGGTGAGAAAGGCCACGTTGCCGGTCGCGGCAGGGTCAAGGACGATCTCGGGATGCTGCTCCACATCCTCGCGGCCAAGAACCCGGATTGGCCGCCTGAAGTAGGCCTGCATCTCTGAAACTGAGGTTCCTGAAAGCCTGGAGGTGTACCCTTCAAGGAATACATGGTCTGCCTCGCGGATACATTCGAGTCCCCGCATGGAGACATCCTTATGGTCGTGGAGACCAAGGCCGATGAATGTGAGCATGGTTCCTGTAATTTTTAAATTCCTTGCGGAAATGCGCCATATCCTTTTTGCTGTGAGGTTAACCCTGTCGTTTCCATGTATTAAGAATACCCCTTTCGTGGGAGATGCATCACGTGGCGGCTATCCTCCATTTCAGTAAGGGTGGCGGGTGATCCGGTCCACCATCGACTCCACGACGTAATGCACATCGGATTGCTTGAGCGAGCTGATGAAGAATACAGGGACGTCGTCCCGGATGTTCAGGCTCTCCCTGATCGTCTTCTCATCAAGATGGTGGGGAAGGTCCGACTTGTTCACCGCGATAACCAAGGGGAGCTTCTCCGCGTGTGCAAGCATCAGGAGTTCTCTTGCCCGGAGGAGTCCGTCAGGTCTCGTTGCGTCGAGCAGGAGGATGATGCCCATCGCATTCTTCACGATCTGCGGGATAATGGGGTCGAACCTCGGCTGGCCGGGGGTGCCGAAGATGGTGATATCGAACCCACGGAAATGGAGCCAGCCCAGGTCCATCGCAACGGTAGTGCGGTACCCGTCAAGGTCTCCCCGGTCAACAGAGATACCACTTTCGGATGCATGCGCTACAAAGGTTGATTTTCCGGATGTGGGAGGACCGGTGATGATGATCTTGGGGATATAGAGACGTATGCTCCCCTCTCCGATCGTATACGGTATTGACCTGCGGGGCATCCTTGACCACGAGACATATTCCAGGGTGAAGAAGTTGAAGAACGGCACAAGGGTGAAGGCGGAATGGACAGAAATTATCAGGTCGAATATCCTTTCTGACGCAAACCTTGCGATGAGGCTGTCGCCCTCCAGGTTCAGATGCTCAACGACAGTGGTGATCCGGTCCTGTTGTCCGGCTGATGGCATGAGGTCGAGTGCTTTCTCGAGACCAAGGTCTTCATAGAGGAGATCAAAATAGATGAACAAAACGTCAATGGAGTGCCTGTCCAGCGTCTCCCGGATGAGCTTCTTCCAGGCAATTTTCCGAGAATTTGTCTTCTTCTCACGGGAATTGATAGTATCGCGCACCGTGCTGTCCAGGATATGTACCTCTCCTTCAAGCCCGGATATATCGATATTGAGAAGCTCCGAACACTCCGAGATGAGCACGCGTCCAGTGCAGTGGGGTGCGACGATCAGGACGTTCTTTTTCTCCTGCAGGACCGTGGCGACAGTCCTGAACATGAACATCCGGCCCTCGACCCCCGGTTCAAGGGAGAAGACGACCCTCGTGCCCTTCGGTATGCCTGACCCGAGCATCTCGTCTATTCCGGTTATTCCTGTCCGGATCATGTCACCAGCTCCAGGGTCCCCGCGTGGATTCTGAACTGCATCCAGTCATGGGATACTCCGGGCACTCCGCGGATACGAAGGAAGTCACCCTGCTGTTCGCTCTTCACCTCGATCACTACATTCATCAGCTGTTTCATTAATGAAAGTGTCCTCTCGTCGAAGGACTCGTTGTTCATTATAAAAATCCCAATTGCCTCCATTTTCTTCAGCTTGGAGGTCATCACATGGAGGAACTGGTACAGCACCTCCAGTTTCCGGTACATGAGGAGGGTGGTGAGTGAGTCGATGTAGAACCTGATCGGGGGCGGAAAGAGGGCCTGGTCAGAGGGGGGAAACTCTCCGTTGAAGATGCTTTCTACGATGGATGAGAACTTGATGCCGATACCCGTGAGGTCGCTTGGGCTGGACACGTATTTTATCTGCGCCGTGTCGCTGATATCGGGGGTCGAGAGTTTTGTCACCGCATCGATCACCCCGATGGAATCCCGGTTGAACTTTTCGGAAGAGAAGAAGTCGAGCAGGTCCACAGAACGCATCACTGTGGAGAGGACAAGCGCATACTCCCCGGGGGTTGGCCGCATGATCGAGTATCCAAGTTTTTCCCCGCTGCTCATGGCCGGGGCCAGGACCAGGATATTGCTGCCGGGGGAAATTCCCCCTTTTACTTCGTCAATAACGCTGATCCCAGTTTTATAGATGTACATCTCTCGATCATCATTTTATGAGCATGTTTATAAGCGCTCCGATGAGAATGCCCAGGAAAAGCGTGTACATGGAGACAAGGAGGGTGATACGTGCTCCGACCACCCGTGCAAGCACACCGATTGTGGAGATGCATGGAATGAAAAGGACACTCACCACTGCGAATACATAGATCTGCCCCATTGAGAGGACTGCTGTGAGATCTGCAGTCCCGGCAAGGATGATCAGTGTCTCAAGCGCCATCTCCTTTCTGAGTATTCCGAACAGGAGCGCAGTGGTGGCATATCCCGGGAGGCCGAGGACCGCTTCAGAAAGCGGAGATATCGTCTGCTGGAAGAGATCAAAGAACCCTGCATACTGCAGGAACCCCAAAATCAGGCTCGCGACAATGAGGAGGGGCATTGCAATGAAGAGGAACTCGCGTATGCGGTACCACGATTTCATGACCACGTTTTTTAGCTGGGGAACACGGAGTGGTGCGAGTTCGAGGATCATCCCATACTGTTCGCCCGGAGTGATGCGCGAGAGGACGAGGCCGGTGAGTATGACCAGGCCGAGGGTGATGACGTAGATGCTCAAGGCCGCTGCAATGCCCACGAATGCTGCGACAATCCCTGCAATTATCACCGTCCGTGCAGAGCAGGGGACCATGCTGACCAGAAATGATGCGATGACCCGCTCCCGCCGGGTCCGCAGCAGGCGGATTCCCATGATGGCCGGCACGTTGCAGCCGAACCCGAGGATGAGGGGGATGAGCCCCTGGCCATGCATCCCAAGGCGGTGCATGGCCCGGTCCGCAAGAAATGAAGCCCGGGTGAGGTAGCCCGAGTCTTCGAGGAGCGAGATGAAGAGGTAGAATATGAAAATGAATGGGAAGGCGATGCCGAGCCCCGCCTGCAGTGCGAGAAGAAACGCCAGTCCAAGTTGCTGGATGAGGGGGTCCAGTGGAAGGGCGAGGAATGGGGATATTACCATTGTCTCGAATACCTCAACAAGAATCTCCTCGAGAAAAGATCCGATGAAGAATACGGCCAGAAGAATCGAAAGCAGCGTGGCAACCAGGATGAGCGGCCCCCACCTCCGGGAAGTGAGGACAGAATCGAGCGTGTCCCGCTTCTCCTCCTCCAGTTCAAGGATCACTTCCCGTGAAATGGTATGTGCGCAGTGATGTCGGTTCCCTGCGATGATCTGTGGCACCGACATGCGGTGCATCTCCTCTATCTCGGGGGCCAGGGCTCCTGCAAGTTCCAGTGCATCGGCATCATTCCCAAAACCCTGGAGGGCCTGGAGGGCCTGGAGACGGGTGACTGGCTTGACGGACTGGATGCTTCGTATGGCGGCCTCGATATGGTGGTCGTATTTGACCTGCACAATCGGAGGGCGTGCACGGC
>DUGV01000049.1 GCA_013331225.1 Methanolinea sp. | reverse complement strand
TCACCAGGCCCATCTTCGTGGGGAGTTGCTGGATGGCATCAGTCAGCTGGATCTCCCCGCCATACCCAGGTCGAGTCCTGTGCAGGATATCGAATATATCCGGGGTCAGGACATAGCGGCCGATGGAGGCAAGGTTGGAGGGTGCGTCGGCAGGTTTCGGCTTCTCCACGATTGCATTTATCCTATAGAGCCCGCTCCTGACTTCTGTCCCGTCGATGATTCCGTAGTCCTGTATTTTCTCTTTTCGCACCTCCTCGATTGCGATAATCGAACTATTCCATTCAGCAAACGCCTTCACCATCTGCGCCGTGCACGGTTTCTCTCCGGGATAGGGCACAGTGATGGTATCCCCGAGCAGCACGGCAAACGGCTCTCCGTTGCAGTGCCTCTCGGCGCAGAGAATAGCATGGCCAAGACCTTTCGGCTCCTTCTGCCTGATATAGTGGATTTCAGCGAGCTGAGAAAGTTCTTCAGTCTCGGAGTGAAGCTCCAGGTTTCCCGACTCCTTGAGCCGGTGCTCCAGCTCAAACGAACGGTCGAAATGGTCCTCGATCGCACGCTTTCCCCGCCCCGTTATAATCAGGATATCGTCGATGCCTGATGCCACTGCCTCCTCCACCACGTACTGGATAACAGGTTTGTCGACCACAGGGAGCATCTCTTTTGGCTGGGCCTTGGTCATCGGGAGGAAGCGCGTACCGAGCCCCGCCGCGGGGATCACCACTTTCGAGACATGTTGATGTTTCATGGAGAAGACCTCTCTATAAATTCCCTTACCGCATTACACAAAGAACGTGGCATTAATTCCTTTTTCCTAATCACTGAATCAGAAAATAAGCAGCAAAAAGTATGATCAACTTTCAAATTTCTTTTCTCCCCACCATCACATTGCACCACTGCACCTCTGAACCCTCACCAGCATATACCCTCCTTCCCTCTGCAGGAGAGGATTCTCCTTCCCTCAATGATGACCCGGGATTTCATCCGATCGAACTCAAGGTCGAGCTGTGAGAACTCTGGCCACTCAGTCATTACAAGGCAGGCATCAGCACTGGTAAGCGCCTCCTCTGCAGATCCATAGTAGTTGATGCCAGGAAAAATCCTGGACATCGCCTCATTCGCAATGGGATCAAATGCCCGCACCAGCGCACCCCTGTCCACCAGCGATTGAATGACCGGGATAGCCCTCGAGTCCCGCACATCATCGGTATCGTCCTTGAACGCAAGGCCAAGCACTGCAACCTGTTTCCCGCAGAGGTCCCCGATACAGGACTCAAGCATCGTAACCATGCGGAGAGCCTGGCTGTCGTTCACCTCCATTACCGATTTGAGGATTCGCGGATTTTCTCCCATTGACTCTGCCAGGCTGATCAGGGCAGAAACATCCTTCGGGAAGCAACTTCCCCCAAAGCCAGCCCCAGCGTTCAGGAAGTGCGGCGAGATACGGGTATCGAGACCGACACCCTTCATCACTTCGTACACGTCGATTCCAAGTTTCTTGCAGATATTTCCAATCTCATTCGAAAACGAGATCTTTGTCGCGAGAAACGCATTCGATACGTACTTGATCATCTCGGCAGCCTCAAGTCCTGTGGTCACCATGGGGGCATCGATACCGTCGTAAAGAGACGCTACCTTCCTGCACGCAATATCCTTACTGCATCCTATAACGATGCGATCTGGATGGAAGAAGTCCTCGACTGCCCTTCCCTCCCGCAAGAATTCGGGATTCATGGCAAAGGTAATCGAGCCGTCCTGCCTTCCCGATCCTTCCATTACCGCAGGCGCCACCACAGCCCCTGTGGTTCCGGGTGGCACGGTGCTCTTGACCACCACGGTGTGCGGATCTCTCACTTCTTTCAAAGCAGATCCGATAGAATGAGCAGCACTGCGGATAAAACGGAGGTCGGCGCTGCCATCAGGTGAGGGAGGAGTTCCGACGCAGATGAACGTGCAGTCTGATCCAGTGATTTCCTGGTATTCACATGAAACTGCAAGGGTTCGGTGAATATGTTTTTTTAAAAGGGCCTCCAGGCCAGGTTCATAGAAAGGCGCAATGCCTCTGTCGATCACACCTGCTTTTTCCCTGTCGATCTCTACCAGGTGAACTTCATGGCCGAGCTCTGCAAAACAGGCACCAGTAACAAGCCCGACATACCCTGCGCCGATAATGCTTATTCTCATAATCCGGAGCCCTTTTCTCAAACATACACTTTGCAGGTTCTCACAATGAACCTTTTGCCGCGTGTTCTTTCGATATCCGTAAAAATTCTTCGGCCATCCCGAGCCACTGTTCGGTAACTGCATCCCAGTCCCATGCGCCTTCAAGAGAAGGAACAAAGGTAGATAAAGGAGACTGGAGTGTTTCCTGTATTGCAACCGCAAAATCCTGTGCAGTAAGCGGCACTGCCCTGACCCCCCCCATCTCCGCAAGGTCGCGTATCGCATTTCCTGGATGATCGGCCGTTACGACCGGGATCCCGCATGCAAGCGCCTCAAGCGCAACCATCCCGAATCCCTCCCTCGTTGAAGGGAGCACGCATGCCCTGGACGCTTTCAGGAGAGCGAGAATATCGTCCTGGTCCTTGACAAAACCGGTGAACCTGATATTCTTATCCAGCCCTGACAGGGAAACCTGCGCGTTCAACCTCTCTTCTTCCGGCCCCCTTCCCACAATAGTGCAGCAAATCTCGGGGATAGATGCCTTCAACAGCGCGACTGCACCAATCAACACATCGACGTGCTTGTCTGGAATCAGCCTGGCGATACAGATGATGTCCGATTGTTCAGAAGAGGGAGGGACCTTCCGGATCCTCTCGAAGTCCACCCCGTTCGGAACAACGGCAACCGGCTCCTCAACTCCAAGATCGAGCAGCATCGCCTTCGTGGTGGGGGAGACCGCAATATGACACCGGGTGAGATTTTTCACGAGCCTCTCAATGAAAATTCCGACCGATCCCGCCCTCCCCATGTAATAGAACCAGTACCTGCCCCATACCTCGTGCCAGGTGACAAGGAAGAGAGACTTCCGGAGTGCTGCGACCACTCCGGCAGGAAAACAGGGAAAATACGGGAAGTTCTGGCAGTCGATCACATCGAATCTTCCTTTGCGCAGGAGGGGGAGGAACAGGAACAATGAGAGCCAGAGCGCAGGAAAGATAGTCCTTCTCCCGCTCTCACCTGTATGGAACGGCATCGGGCGACAGACTCCATGCAGATACACTCCTTCCCGAAAAGTGTCCGGCGGCCCCTCCCACATTTTCAACCCAAAAACGTGTACCTCGTGGCCCCTCGCCGAAAGCCTTCGTGAGATCTCCCAGACCCGTTTCTCTACCCCGCCAATCCTGAATGGGTAGACCATGTCATACACGAAGGCAATTTTCATGCAGGATTCTTGGTATCCCCGTTCTCTTCACGAAGCAGCATCATGCTGGTAAAAATGGCCATGAAGATGATCTGGAGGCCTATTGTGCCCAGGCAGAGGGCTGCGACCGCGTTCACAATCTCGGCGATTTGGCCAAATCCTGACTGAATCCAGGCAATTATCACACTCAATCCCGATAAAAAACCCAACGAGAGGATGAGTCCTCCGACCAGCAGGAACCTCTCCAGGCTATGGTAATTCATTATCGATACGATAATTCCTGCCTTCTCCTCGTACCGGTGTGTCACAGAATATATCTTTATCAGGACACCAATGACCACGATCTGGACTCCGCCACACAGTAAAAATGCCCCAAGAATAAACGAGTGAAGATGCGACGTCGTGACCTGGCCCCACAATGCGAAAAGAATCATCAATAAAAATCCGACGAACGCGAAGATCGCACCGGGTATGGCAATGAATGGAAGGGGATTCAAAAGGAGCACGANNTTCTATCACCAGGTTTTTCTGCCTTGCTCTGACCATCATCTCGGATGCAAACTCCATCCCGGGACTCCGGAGATCAAGCCGTTCCAGTGCCTCCCTCCTGATTGCACGGAAACCGCTGTGCACATCGGAGAAATCCGCATGAAAGAGTACGTTCACCATCCAGGTGAGGATTGGATTGCCGATATACTGGTGCAGCGGTGTCATTGCCCCTGGACGAATCTTGCCATTGAATCGCGACCCTATCACCATGTCAGCACCGTGCTTTAGTGGTTCGACCAATTTTGGGATCTGGGAAAAATCGTAGGTGTCATCGCCATCGCCGATTACGACATATTTTCCCCGGGCGTGGGGAAAAGCCGCAAGATAGGCTGCGCCATACCCTTTCTGTTCGGGGCGAACGACCATTGCACCAAGGGAGGCTGCAATCTCCGGGGTACGGTCGGTCGAGGAATCGGAAACAATGATCTCCCCTTCGAGGTCATGCTCGCGGAACACCGCCAATATTTTGGAGATGCAACGATGTATGGAGATTTCTTCATTCAACGTCGGAATGATGACGGTAATCTCGATATCTTTCTCCATACCTAACTCTCCAAAAAGACCTGCCAATCATAGTATTTACACAATTCACCTTATACTATTCGAATATTGGTTACATTAGCCCGGGAAAAAAGCAAGATACATCATACCCATTATCACTCATTACTTTGAATATTCGCTTTCATTGGTTCCCCGTTTTTCGCAAGAGAGTGTCGATGGTTTCAATCGAAAGGACCACATGCGGGAGAAAACAACGCCTGTCACGAAGGATCTTTGGAAGGAGAAACACGATGTACAAATAGGCCCGCATGGATGAAATCGGATTTTTATAGATCCGTAATGCCAGAATCTGGCCGGAAATAAGTGTTCGGGCATTCCGTAAGAGTAAAATCGAGGGAATATTTTTTAAAAATAGCATCACCCTGTTCTTTGTTACATGATAGACATATACCCCTGAAGGCATTGCTGATCCATGGCTCTTATGAAGTACCCTTGCCGAGGGAACGAAAATACAGGTAAATCCCAGGAGGTTTCCCCTGAGGCCGAGATCGACATCTTCGAGATATGAACCAAATTTTTCATCGAACAATCCTGTTTTCTCGAGAAATTCACGTCTGTATAATACTGCTCCCGCACACGCAGAGAATACAGGCTCGGTCTCCGTCCATCGAAAGATTGGCTCTCCGTTGCCCCTCTTGAACGCGAGTCCATACCAATCAAGGTAATCGCCGGCATCATCTGTGAGGGATGGATTATCCATCCTTATCATGAGTGTAGCAAGGGACCCTACCTCATTAGGAGCGGCCCTTATCTCATTGAGAAGACTGATGAGCCATTCTTTCTCGGGGAGGGTATCGTTATTGAGAAGGACAATATATTTTCCTGAAGCATTTTTTATCCCTTCATTCACTGCTTTGGAAAAACCACAATTCTTCCTGAATGTAATGATCCGTACAGCAGGATACCTACTCTGGATATAAGGAACCGATTCATCGCTGGATCCATTGTCGACAACTATTATCTCAAAGTCCTGCACGGTCTGGTCCTTCAGGGCAGCCAGGCATCCTGGAAGCCAATTCATGCCATTCCAGTTTGGAATGATGATCGATGCACTATACGGAAAAGAGGTCATTTCGGTCCCCAAACACACCCCTCACTCCGTCCATAATCGCCATCCGGTATGCTGCAGATTCGTTATCGAGGCCCAAAATCACTCCCCGGACGTACTTGTGCATGCCCCAAAGTATCCAGAATGGCTCAAGGATCCATCGGATATTTGAATGGTGCTTCCTGACGAATAAAAATCGGTTTCTAAAAGAATAATACGCATACAGTGAGCTTCGGAGGGGATTGTCTTCGACTACCACGTGATTAGCCCTGACATCCGGGCAGACTGCGCACCGATACCCCGCTTTCAGCACCCTTTTGCAGAAGTCAGCGATTTCGCCACTGAAAAAGAATTGTTCGTCAAGAAACCCGATGCGTTTGATAACGTCCTTCGTGGTCAGAAAAACCATGCCGGGAACATAATCGACATACATGATTCCCTTCATGGATGTCTCCTGAGACAAGGTATTCCTTGTATTGGGATGCAACCCCATATCCCTGCCACCAAGGAATAACAGGTCTCCTTCGCAGATACCTGGGCCCAAACAACCAATATCATCGTATCTCCTGAATTGGTCCAGAAGTATTTCCATATTATTTTCGGATATGTATGCATCAGAATTAAGAAGGACGAGATACTCACAACCATCTTCGATTGCCTTTCTTATTCCCAGATTGTTGCCCCCGGCGTATCCCCGGTTCTTCGGTGACTTTATCAAAGATATCGGCACATCCCGGCTATCCTCAAAATACAAGCCAGTTCCACTTGATCCGTTATCAACGACATAAATATGGGGCCTCAGCTTGTGCCATTCCTGCAATGCCCTGACACAGCGAGTAGTGAGCTCCTCGGCGTTCCAATTGAGAAGAATGATCCCGAACTTCTCCCGATTATGATCCAGCATTCTTAATCCGGCCCTCATGAGATATGTATATCAAAATCTCAATATTCAACAGCATTTTTCTCTCTCCCTTCATTCATTGTCCGGGCAGGTAAAAAATTTCTTCCGAAATCAGGGGATCATTGGAATAGTGCTGCAATCACGATGTTTGCCAGCAGAATACCCGCACAAAACCCGCACACGGTAATTAAAAGTCCTCTCCTTCCTCTCTT
>DUGV01000013.1 GCA_013331225.1 Methanolinea sp. | reverse complement strand
GATCCCCTTGACCCGGTATTCCCGGGAGACGCCATTTTCGAAGTTCACCGTGATGGAGTCGCCGACCCTGACACCGCCGAGCGAAGCGAAGAAATCCTCGCTTTCATCCTCGCTTCCGGCAACAAAGTTGCCGAGAAGGATCTCCCCGGTATCCCCGCTGGAGAGGAAGGTGCCGCTCTTCATCTTCGTATTGATAAGGGTCACCTCGACCTCGTCGCGGGGATAAAACGCGGTCACCGGGACACTCACCGTCTTGCCCTTGTAGATCAGGGTCCCTCCCATGGCGAACCGCGCGGACGCACGGTGGACGCCGGGAATCCGGTTGATCTTGGCCAGCAGCGTATCCACGTCGGCGATGTAGCGGTCGTCCTCGCGGGGTGAGATCAATATATCGGAGGTCTGGTAATCCACGGTCTGCTCGTTGAAGAGCTCCACTGCCCCGGTGATGATGGACGGGAGGAGAAGCATATTGGTGAATACCAGCGCTATGATGACGATATTGAGCATCAGTCCTGCCCGTCCGCCGCGCTGTATGCTCCTCCAGGCGAGGAAGAGCATCACACGGATCTTCTGGAGCACGGTATCACTCCTTCTTGCGCCGACTGTACCAGTAGTATCCTGCTCCGCACGCCACGAGGAGAAGAACAAACCCTGTGAGCATGGCTGCTGAATTATCGCGGGGCTCGATATAGAGATTGAGCGTCCGTGTCAGGGTATGCTCTCCGTAATCGTCCGTGTATCGGGCGGTAAGCGTATAGGTGTGCTCGCCAGGATCCGTTGCGGTGANNTATCTTTCCGATGAATGCCTCTCCTGTGCCGGTGAAGGGGAGATCGATATCCGCACTCACCGATTTTGCCTCTCCTGTTCCCGTGTTCTCGATCCTGATTATGAGATCGAAGGGATCGCCCTCCATCACCCTGACAGGGGAGGACTCTATGGCGGTGATGCCGAGTTCCGCCTCGCCGCGTATATCAAGGGCGACAGACTCGTCCTGGACGGCGGGCGATCCGTCGAGAAGGCTGTAGCTGACGATTAGGGGGACCTCGGTCAGCCCTCCTGCCGCGTTCTTATCGATGTGGAACGAGAGGTTGATCGTGCGGGACTCGCCAGGTTCCAGGTAATCTACCAGGAATGTGGACGATCCGGCAGGGGTTGCGGGCAGACCGGCGGTAACAAGGCTGATATGAAGATTGTCGGCCCTGACCTGGCCATCATTGTATATTTCAATTGAACCATCCGCGGTTGTCCCGGGTTTTATCATCATCGGGAAATTTTTCACAAGTTCGATCGAAGGAGACCTCATGACCGCGAGCTGGGTATTGACATTGACAGGGACTGGGTATTTGACACTCTGGCCTCCCCGTATGCGGATCAGGAGTTGCGGGAAATAGAGGCCGCTTTTTGCAGGCGCCTCGATCAGGAAGGTGAGAGGGATCACCTGTTCAGGACCGATATACCCCTCGAACTGCCCGTTTCCGCCCTTCACCCTGATATCCCTGTCGGCGAGGACAACGCTCTCTACGTATGGAATGATCACCCGGGTCGTCGCCGATGATGCAGTATAGCCTGATTCGGGGTAACTCACTGTCGAGGTCTCCGAACCGGATCCGGCACCCCGGATAGTCACAGTCACTGTTCCAAGCTCCTCCGGCATCAGTACGGGAGGATTGACCGAGTAAGAATCAACGACAACCGAGTAGACCTGTGCCGAAGCCGGGGCTGCACTGCAGATAATAAGGAATACACTGCAGATAACGAGGATTGGAATAAACCCTTTCATACATCAATCACCCGTTATGAGAAATTTGGGAGTGTGGATCTTTCATGCTTACCGCCATTCAATAATACTGACCGATAGTAAGTATAATAACCAGCAATATAATAATATTAACTGACATTTTCATGGCCAGGGTTTTACCAGGATACCGGGAACAGGCTAAGGAGCGGATAATCACCGACTCGCTACCGGTTTTTATCGAACACGGCTACCACAAAACGACCATGGAAGAGATAGCCAGGCACCTCAATATCAGCAAGGGAACCCTGTATCTCTACTTCAAGAACAAGGAAGGGCTCTTCCGCGAAGTTGTCGCGGCGCTGAGAGCCCGGAACCGCGAAGAACTACTGGATCTCCTGCAAAGGGAGGATCTCCCACTGACTTTTGGGTACATATTCGACCTCGTCATGCGTGCGTCAGAGGATTATGCCGCCTTCGCATTCGAGTTGTATGCGGCAGCGATCCACAATAAAGAACTTGGGGAGATACTCGAGGAGGATGTCCGCGAGGACATTATGCTCTCCAGGGAATTCCTCGATCAACTGAAGGAGAAGGGGATCGTAAAACCGGATATCGATACCTGCATCACCGCCAGGGGGTTCAATGCCCTCTTCATCGGTCTCTTTACGATGGCCCAGCTTGGAATCTCAAGAGATGAGGCGAAACAGACGTGGGAAGAGATGTGCAGGGTGTGGCTGGTAAAGGATTGACCCTGGCATTGGCGTTCCGGGCTTTCTGGATTACAGTGAAAGGGTCATGTCAGCCACCTGCATTTTTTTACACAGATAAGGCTTTTACATACCCAAATTTAAGCCTCCTCGCTGTTTCCTGTGTGCGGAATGAAATCACCTGTTCTTCAGAGGTATCCAGACTCAGTCAATGATCCGCCGCCGGGGCGCCCTCACAGAACTCATACCCNNATTCATCCTGTTGGGGGTACGGGGGGCAAGAGCCAGCTTTGGGTGTTTGCATGATGAGGGGTCCTCATCCACACAAGACAGCGGAGCGCCAATTTAAAAGACCTTCATCGGAAAAAAATCCGGCCTTCATGCAGTCCCGCCATCAGAAGAGTCGCCCACGTAACAGAACGGGTCCTCTCCGGTAAAATCCCCGCTTCTGGCATATGCCCGCACCCGGCATCCTCCACCACAGAGCGACAGATATGCACATGACCGGCACTTTCCCTGGATCTCCCCTGATTTTTTTCGGAACCGGGAGAGGACAGGGTTCGTGTCGTCGTTCCAGAGCTCGGAGAATGGCCGCTCACGGATATTTCCGACAAGGAAGACCGGTGATCGGGCAAACTGGCAGGGATACACGTTTCCGCGGGCATCGACATTGGCCACCCGTTCCCCGGCACTACACCCCCCGTTGAGCGAGGCCATCGCTTCCGCA
>DUGV01000147.1 GCA_013331225.1 Methanolinea sp. | reverse complement strand
CATGGAATACGAGGGTGCAGGGATAGGCCTGACCATCGTGCAGCGGATCATCCAGAGGCACAGGGGGATCATATGGGTGGAGTCGGAAGTCGACAAGGGAACAACCTTCTATTTCAGTTTCGAGCCGGGCCCCAGGGAGTAAAAAACCAGGGGATCTGCTGGCCAGCCTGAAGAGTTCACAAGAATAGTCAATCCTTTCTCTCCTGCCGGGGGATCCTGGCAGGCGATATCATTGTATTGAATATCAGCCATACCATATGTTGCATGAACCCGAGTCAGCAAACCAGTCTCCAGGTGCTCGATACGCTGGATCTCCTCGTCAGGCACTGGAACCGGGCCGATATCCCTGCAATCCTGTTGCATGCAGATCCCTCGTGCTCGGGATTCGGTCCCTGGGACAGGGAGCACGTCCAGGGGCACGATCATTTCCGGGCATTTCTCGAGAGAGATACAGGCCGGCTTCAGGGGCTTGGACTGACAGGCCTCCAGGTCGAGGCGATCGGGACCATCGCGTGGGTTTCCGGGGCATTCCATTCATCTTCTCGCGATGGCACTCTGAACCCTGAAGGCCGTTTCACGGCAGTTCTGAAGGGGACCGGCCATGCATGGGTGCTGGTCCACCTTCACTTCTCGTTCCCGCATGCAGACCTGGGCGAAAAGAATACCAGGTAAGCCGGCTCCCCCTTCACCTGCCTCTATCAGGGTGAGGGGAACTGCTGGCTCACGCAGTGGATGGCACCCATTCCCCTTATCATCTCGCTGCAGTCGATTCCCACCACGACTCTTCCCGGGAAGACCTTCCTGAGTGTCTTGAGGGCGCGCCTGTCGGCAGGGTCATTGAACGTCGGAACAAGAACCGTTCCGTTCCCGATGTAAAAATTGGTGTAGCTGGCCGGCACGGAGCCTTCTGATTCGCCTGGCATGGGGAGCGGCACCACCCGGAGGGGCGATCCGTCGTGCGCGAGGGTCCTGCGCAGAATCTCGTAATTCTCTTTGAGTATTTTGTAGTTATCGCTCCCGCGCTCCTTCTCAAGGGCACACACGACAGTCCTTTCGTCCACGAACCTGGCCACGTCATCGACATGGCCATCGGTGTCGTCGCCTGCAATTCCCCCCTTCAGCCAGATGACACGGGAGACTCCAAGGAAGTCCATGAGCACCTGCTCGATCCCCTCCCTCGAGAGTGAAGGGTTACGGTTGGGGTGGAGGAGGCATTGTTCAGTGGTGATCAGGCTGCCGCGACCGTCGACATCGATAGATCCTCCTTCAAGAACCATGTCGGGGGTGAATACAGGAATATGCAATGACCTGGCAAGGACTGAAGGGATGATGTCATCCCCCTCGAGCTCCGGGTATTTTCCACCCCACGCATTGAATCTCCAGTTCACCATAGCCATCGAAGAATCGCGCGCATGCACGAGGAACGTGGGGCCGTAATCCCTGAACCACACGTCGCAGTAAGGGTAAACGAAGAACTTCACATGCCATGGTTCGATGCCGGCGCAAGAGAGGATCTCCTCCACCCTGGATCGCATGTCCTGGTCTCTGACCATCAGGTATACCCTTTCTCTCCCCCTGAGTGCCTGGATCATTTCTAAGTAGGAGTGCTCGACGCATGGGAGATCGAAGAACGTGTCGTTGTCGTGCGGCCAAGAAAGCCAAATCCCCTGGTGGGGCTCCCATTCCGCAGGCATGCGAAAACCAGAGGGCGCTCGCGCCTCCGCTCCAGGAAATGTGCCGGTGTCCACCAGAGGGCCATAGGTGTCAGGACGCCGGTTACTGAAGAATCCCCATCCTTCCCGGACGAGGTCGTTTTGCGAGAGGTCTATCTCTGCGACAATAATCTCCTCCCCCCTGCCTGCCTTTGCGATAATATTCCCGAACGCATCGCAGACAAAGGACCCGCCAAAGAACGTGATCTCCCCTTCAATCCCCACCCTGTTCACTGCCGCCAGGTGGACCCCGTTGGCAATCGCGTGACCTCTCTGTACCGTCTGCCAGGCATCCTCCCAGTCTCCCTCCAGGGGGTCTTCCATTCCATGGACGGTGCCAATCGCGGTGGGGTAAAAGATCACCTGCGCCCCCATCAGCGAAACCGTCCTCGCCGCTTCGGGGAACCACTGGTCGTAGCATATGAGGACCGCGATACGGCCAAAATGGGTCTCCTCCACGACGTAGGATGACCCTGGTGAGAAATACTCCTTCTCGTAGTAAGACGGATCGTACGGAATGTGCACTTTCCGGTATACATCCCCCGTTGAACCGTCAGGCCGGATGATGACTGCCGCGTTGTAGTGGCGGCCACCCGCGCCCTTCTCGAGGAGAGGTGCGACGATTAGCCCCTGGTTCCGCCGCGCAATCTCTCCAAGCACCCTCGTTGTCTCCCCGGGGATATGTTCCGCGTACCGATCCGCGTCGGCACCATGGACCCTCGGGAAATAGGGTGCGGAGAAGAGCTCCTGCAGGCAGACGACCTGCGCTCCGCGGTCGAACGCGTCCTGTACCATCCCTGAAACCTTCTCAAGGTTCCCTGCGTGGTCAGGCCCGGCGGAAGCCTGGACCAGCCCGATCCGTATGCGCGATGATACCATAGGCGAGTTCATGTAGGCGTTTTTCCTATTTCATCCCCACCATACGTCCAGGACAAGCCGTTGCCGCAGATATCATCGGAAACATTGCCAGAAAGGTGCAAGATTCGCCCTGAGCGCGGCAGCATGCTCCTTTACCACTGCATGTGCCGAGGGATCCCCTGCCCTTGTCAGCCATTCCCCGTAACCTTCCGGCTCGCGGATATTCCGAAGGTCGAGGCCCGCCATCGCGGCAATGATCCCAAGGTTTGTGTATGGAAGGCCTCCTTCGACGCTGTACCCGCCTTCGAGGACCGCGACCAGCCTCCCTCCACAGAGATTTTCGGCGAGGTCAACTGCTTTTTTCATCAGGTCTGCATATCCCCTCGCGGTGAGGGCAAGTCCGGTAAGGGGATCAGTGAAATGGTTGTCCTGTCCCGCAGAGATGGCGATCAGGTCCGGTGAGAACTCTTCTGCCAGCGGCGCGATCACGGTGTCAAAGAGAAAATGGTAACTCTCGTCCCCTGTCCCTGCGGGGACCGGCATGTTCGCGGTGAATCCCGCGCCCTTCCCTGACCCTGTCTCTTCCACGGCTCCCGATCCAGGATAGAATGGCCACTGGTGGACTGAAGTGAAGAGCACGGTCGGATCTTCGTAGAAGATCTGCTGGGTGCCATCGCCGTGATGNNTCAGCACCTTTTTGACTCCCCGTGCCTGGACATGCCGCACCATGATGGCCACGTTGTTCAGGTAGCAGAACCCTGCACCGGTCCCCGGGCGCGCGTGGTGTCCAGGGGGCCTCACGAGGGCAAACGCGTTCCTCGCCTCCCCTGAAAGGACCGCATCGGCAGCCCGGAGCGCACCCCCGGCTGCAAGCAGGGCATGAGAGAAGAGGCCTGGAGGGACATTCGTATCAAAATCGATGAACCCGCCTCTTCTGCTCGCCTGCTCCAGGAACCGCAAGTACTCGGGGATATGCACGCGGCCGACTGCCTCCATGGGAGCTTCGGATGGCGTGAACACCTCCACAGACGGATGATCGAACAGCCCCTCCTCGCGAAGCTGGTCGAGTGTGTACGAAAGCCTCTCCTTTCGCTCTGGGTGGTCCCGGGACTGCTCGTGCAGGAGGTATTTTGGGTGAAAGACGAGCGCGGTTTTCATGGGGCCTCCGCCGTAATACCCGGCGCGATCTGGACCACCACGTCTGCAATCCGCGCACTCCGGAACGAGCTTCTCACCACGTCGTACGCGTGGAAATGGAGCACCCGCACATCCTCGACATCACGGGGATCGGCGCCTGCGGCAATCGCCCGCTGTTTGACCTCCGCCCGGCACCGATCAAGCACTGCCTCGTCGTCCCCAAGCGTTCTCAACTCCTGGGGTTCACCATTGAAGACCACGGCACCCCTGCCGGAGTCGAACCTCGCATGGAGGGTGAGAGTCACGCGGGAGACCGCGACCCCTACGGCATTCGCACACTCTGCATGAGGCGGTATGGTGAAGGACGCGCCGGAATGCCGCGCGATGCGGGGGACGAGGAACTGTGCAAGGTAACCAGTACCAACAACCATCCGGGCGCCACTTGCGGCAACGGCCCTTGACACGAGGGAGATATACTCCTCCAGTGCACGTTCGGCGGACGTCCGATCGAGTAGTCCCGATGCCCCGGCATTTCCTATCTCGCATCCTGTCACGTTCAGCGCATCCGTCAGAGTGGGCCGAATCCCCCCAAATGCAAGGGCGTTTCCCATCCGCCGGGGCTGCATTGTCTCCTCTATCACCGAGTCCCCGCCATAAGGGAGCGTTATCGCCGCGACAGCACGCGTCACCGTCCGTTCGCCATCGGCTACGATTGTCTCCATCGCGGGCTTTCCCCCTGAAAG
>DUGV01000171.1 GCA_013331225.1 Methanolinea sp. | reverse complement strand
CGCACTGGAGGCACCCGATAGGTGCGCAGGGTTCCAATATGCCTCCTTCAGGAGGTCTTCCACCCTCTCCAGGGTATCCCTTGTTGGACCTGGAGGGGACTCTCCCCTGCGCGCTCTCTTCTCGTCATCCGATCCCTGGCCTTCACCCATTGCATCCACCACCGCCCTGATCTTTGAAGAGAGGAGCATTCCAGACCTGGTAAGGCCGTAATGTGCTCCCGATTGCTCTGCAAGCCACCGGTGCACGAGACGCCCGAGGACCAGGTAGAGCTGCGATGGATCGAGCCATGTCGAATGTGCAAGATCGGCAAGCGTCGCAGGGCGCCGGCCAAGTAACAACAAAATGGCCATCTCTGCCGCGTCAAGGTGTATTGTGGGGACAGGGCGGGTTTCATTCCCTGTATTCGTCGGGTGGTCCATAGGGTGTGCAGGGATAACTCTTGGGGAAAGACGACAATGGTGAAGTCGGTGCATCACATTGCATTATCCAATACGTAGAATGGAATACGATGCATGAGATTGGTGAGACCAGAAAAGTATTAAAGGGTTTTTTTGTGTATTCGTTATCATATTAAGCGCATGGAGGCAATATATCAACGGGTATGCAACTCCTCCCCGATCCGGGTGGTGGCAGGTTCCGTGCACTGCTGCTGGCAACACTTGCAGTATCCTTCATTCTCCTCCAGGTATGTGCCGACAATCCCACCGAAGTGGCGATGACCCTCTCCAAGAGGGCTGATGACTTCGTAGCCCAGGAGAGGTACATGGAGGCGATCGATCTCTATAATGAGGCCCTTGCCCTCGATCCCTACAGCAGCGCGACCTGGAACAGGCTTGGGAGAGCAGAGATGAGCGTGGGGCGGTACCCCGATGCGGTCGCAGCGTTCCAGAAGTCGCTTGATCTCGATCCGTATAACTCAGCGGCATGGAGGAACAAGGGAGATGCCCTGTATGCGCAGGGAGAGTATGGGGCTGCGATTGATGCCTTTGATCGGGCGCTTGCCGTCAATGCCAATGACCTGTACGCCCTGCTCCAGAAGGGGGTCTGCCTTCAGATGATGGGCAGGACTGCCCAGGCAATGGATACCTATAACGAGGTGATCCGGCTTGCAGAGAGGGAGGTGAGGCGGAATCCGAACGAGGCGAAGTACGATGCCACCCTCTGGACCAACAAGGCTGACGCCCTCACAAAGCTCGGCCGCTACCATGAGGCAGTCGAGGCATACCAGAACGCCATCGCGATCAATCCCAAGTACGAGCGTGCGGTCACGGGAATTGAGCACGTGAACGAGACGCTGTTCAGGGCACGGGGTTCACCGGAACTTCTCAACACACCCATTCTGCCCGTCGAAACAACGCCGGGGGAGATGCCGGTCCCTGTCTCTATTCTGTCGGTGCCGTTTGCCGTCGGTATTCTGGCCGTATTATCCTGCCTTGCCTGCCAGCGCCGCCGGAAATGCGGTTGATCGTATAATCCCTCACCACGCGCCAGCCATGTTCTTCCATCTCATTCTGACCGATGACTGCAATCTTTGCTGCACCTACTGCCGGGGCAAGATCTTCTCAGAGGAGGCAAAGTGGTGTGGAAGGAACGTCCTGGTAGACGACCTGCTCCCACCTGACCTCAGCATCGACCTTGGGGATCTGTATGCATTTCTTCGCAGGGACCCGGATCCCTGCCTCACTTTTTATGGCGGGGAACCCCTGCTTCGGCCAGGCCTTATCATGGAGATCATGGACAATGCACCGCCGTGCAGGTTCATGGTCCAGACGAACGGGATTCTTCTCCGTGACCTGCCGCCGGAATACCTCAGGCGTTTTGAGACAATACTCGTCTCTCTTGACGGCTGTGCCGTTGTCACCGACAGGCACCGTGGTCGTGGGACCTACCACCGGGTGATGGAGAACATCAGGTACCTTGAGCACACCGGTTTTCACGGTGAACTGATCGCCAGGATGACAGTCGGGGACGATGCAGACATCGCAGAGGAGGTCAAGTATCTCTCGAGAAACCCGGACCACCCATTCTTTTCCATTCACTGGCAGCTTGACGCGGAGTTCTCCGGTGACACGGGGGTGCGAAACTTCCGAAAATGGCTCGATGAGTCCTACAACCCTGGCATACGCCTGCTGATCGATACCTGGGTGGAGAGGATGGCGGCAGGGGAAGGGGTTGCCAGGTGGTACCCGTTCCTCCAGCCGGTCCAGGACTTCCTGGAAGGGAGGAAGAGCCCGCTTCGCTGCGGTGCCGGGCACTCGAACTACACCATCATGACCGATGGGCATATCGGGCCCTGCCCGGCGATGATCGGGATGACAGAGTATTACGCAGGGCATATTTCAAGTGCACATCCCCTCTCTCTCCCTGTCATCGAAGTGGAGAGCGAGTGCACGAAGTGCCCGATACGGGGGTTCTGCGGGGGAAGGTGCCTTTATTCCCAAATCATCAGGCCATGGCCTGATGATATGAGGGTCGCGGTTTGCGAGGCTGTGAAGAACCTGCGGGAAGGGCTGCTGGATGCACTGCCCCGCATAAGGGAATGCATCGAAATGGGCCTGGTTCTTGGGGAGGACTTCTCCCATACGCGCTTCAACGGGTGCGAGATCATCCCCTGATCCCCCTTTTGCCTATTTATGGTAAGGATCGCCGCGGTGGATCCTGGCCGCGCGATACAGTTGTTCGAGAAGGATGAGTCGGACCATCTGGTGGGGATAGGTCATGCGGGAGAGGGAGAGAACATGCGTGGCCTCGTTTTTGACCTCCTCTGACACTCCGAAGGGGCCGCCGATGAGAAACGAGACGGTGGAGTGGCCTTCGAGGACCCACGAGGAGAGCCGGGCTGCGAGGTCCTCACTGCTCCAGGACTCGCCGCGGATATCTAGGAGCACCAGAACCCCGCTTCCCCGGGCAGCCGAGAGCAGCCTTTCCCCTTCCTCTTTGAGCACCCCGGCACGTGTGGCAGGGGAGGGATCGCGAGGATGCCTGCCCTCGCGCACATCGGCAAGCTCGACATGGAAGTACGGAGAGATTCTCACACGATACTCCTGTATCCCGTCATTGAGGAAAGACTCCCTCACTCTCCCTACCCCCACGACCCGCAACTGCATCGCGGTACGGTAGGACGGCACGGGATTTTAAAGGAGACGCAATCCTGCCAGGGGACAGGTCCGAAAGGTTCACTTTCACCCCCCACGGCTGCCTCTTATATGCTCCCATGAAAAGATGAAGATGTGTGGAGGCGAGAGTGAGCCTCCCTCTGCAGCCCTCAAACCCAATGATATCAGAGGAACCCGGCAACTCCCCTTGCTCTTTTCGGGTTCCCTCTTCCACGTATCGCGACAGCAGGTCGCTGGAGGAGCGGCGGGGCCCTCCAGGATCACCCACCCGTCACATCTGACCGGACCGAGAGGAATACCGGGCCGCGGACATCGACCTTCTTCTTCTGGTCGGTGATGAATCTCATGGCATGCTCATCGATGCGCAGGTTGATGTCGCTTGGGAGCTTCGCCATCTTCACCTGCACGTGTGCGGATTTCCCGCAGCGCGCTGCCTCCTCGATGCGGGCGGCCGCACGCGCACTGACCGCTTCAAGGAAGGAGATCCCCGCAGGAGTCCCTTCCGTCCTGACCGCGGCCCACTGGGGGGTGTCGGGCACCCCGAGCACAGAACCCTGGTGGACAAAGACCTCGTTCCCGCAAGCCGGGCCACACAGCTTTGCGCCGCTCGGGTGCTCTTCGACTGTCACCCTGACAAGGTTCCCGAGGAGTGGTCCGTCATAGGCGACAAAGGCGCAGGGCCCGGGCTCTGTCGCATGTTCCCTTGCAGTCGCAGCAATGGCACGCGCAAGCCGCCTCCCCTCCATCGACGACGGCTCCTCCCGGACCGTGATTGCCCGGGCGATATCGAGATCAGTGAGCGCCCGCGGGTGGAACTGGGGATAGGTGAGCTGCCTGATATCCTGGGAGTTGTACGCAATCATCGCGAGACGCTCCACGCCGAGACCGAGGTTCATTACCGGGATCCCGATCCCGTATTCCGCGAGCGCGGATGGGGAGTACATCCCGAAAGTTGCCACCTCCACCCAGTCGTGGACGGGATGGCGGGCATAGACCTCGGTCTGAGAGTCAGGCATGTAGTACTTGGACCGCTTCTCATCGGGACGGAAGCGGAAGTCCGTGTATCCGAACGCAGAGAGGAGGGCCTGGGAGACAGCCTTGCCTTCCTCGTTGGAGATGTCCTCCCCCGCGATCACGCAGGAGGCGGAGTGGTAGCTCATGAGGCGCGTCGGCCCCTCCTCCTGCTCGCGCCGGAAACAGCGGTCGATCGAAAAGAGCCTCAATGGGAGGGGATATTTCTCCCAGATAGCCGAGAGGGTGAGGAACCAGCCGCTGGTCATGTGGCTGCGGAGGGTGCTCCGGGAGGAACGGGGGACAAGCTCGCGGAAGGCAGAGAAGACGCGTTCATAGATCTCGACAGTCTGCCCGTCGTCGATCCCGAGTGCGGCCGACGTGGCATGGACGAGGTCGTCGCCATCGATGGCGGACTTCTTGTACTGCTGCAGTATCTCACGGAGCCTCTCTTCTGCTGCAGGATCGACCGCCTTTCCCGTGATGCGGGAGATGCCCTCCAGTTCCTCCCGGCCGATTCCCTGGTTGGGGCGATCAAGCCCGCCAAGGTAGAAGACCCTGTCGAGCACTGCGCTCGCCTCGGGCCCGAACTGGCGGTACACATCCTGCTCGTCCACGATTATGGGGTTGCAGGTTTCGGTAAAGCCGAGGGAGAGGTAAGTCTCCCTGAGGCGATTCACCATCTCGTAGATGGGGTGGGCGGCAGCCCGGCAGTAGGCGAGCCTCGGGTACCGTTCACCGAAAGAAGGAGGGGTGAGCACTGAGGGGCCCTCGTGCCACGCCCGCTCGAAGTGCTCCCTTGCCTTTTTCCTGTACTCTTCAGGGTCAAACCTCATCGGATCCTCTCCAGGCAGACTACGCGGCTTGCAGGGTTCTCGTCCCTGGCCTCGTAGTCACACGCTGCGGCAATCTTCTCTGCAAACTCCTTTACGTGGGCAAAGCTCGGCATATTCCCTCTTTCCAATCTCTTTCTACTGTATCCGAGAAACATAT
>DUGV01000135.1 GCA_013331225.1 Methanolinea sp. | reverse complement strand
GGGAAGTGTCCCCGATTCAGATGCCCTGGTCCAGCTCCTCCTCCTTGTCGATGCCTGCGATGGCGCCGAGGTCACCCTCGTCGTGCCGTACATGGGATACGCCAGGCAGGACAAGCAGTTCCATGCCGGAGAACCTCTCAGCGCCCGGGCGATCGCAAGGGTGCTCTCGACAGGGGTATCACGGGTCTTCACGGTCAACGTCCACGACAGGGCTGTCCTCTCCCATTTCTGCGTGCCTGCACATGATCTGAGCCTGGCAGCGGACATCGGGCGCTATCTCTCTACAAAATCCCTCACCCGTCCCCTTGTCCTTGCTCCGGACGACGGTGCGGCCGCGTTTGCACACAGGGTTGCGTCAGTGTGCGGGTGGGAATCCGATCACCTGGAAAAGACCAGGCTCTCGGGGGCAGAGGTGAAGATGGAGCCACGGCGCCTCGAGGCGAATGGCCGCGACGTGGTGATCGTGGACGACATCATCTCGACTGGAGGAACCCTGGCGACCGCAGCTGCCATGCTGATGGAGCAGGGAGCACAAAGCGTCACATCGGTGTGTGTCCATGGTGTCCTCGCCGAAGGCGCATATGCCAGGTTGCTCTCCGGCAGTATCCGGGAAGTGGCCTGCAGCGATACCCTCGAGAGGGCATGCAGCCGTTACTCCGCAGGGCGTGCCATTGCCGACGGGATAAGGCGATGCTGAGCATCGACGGCGCGAGCCTGGAGGGGGGAGGGCAGATTGTCAGGGCAGCGGTTGCCCTCTCGGCCCTCACCGGCACCCCTATAAGGATCGAACGTGTCCGGGCGGGAAGAGAACAGCCAGGTCTCCGGCCCCAGCACGTCGCAGCAGTGCGTGCGGTTGGGGCAGCCTGCAGTGCGGAGGTCATCGGGTGCCTCCCCGGCAGCCAGGAGTTTTCGTTTTCCCCTGGCCATGTGAAACCCCACGAGATCGCTCTTGACATAGGTACTGCGGGGAGCATTCCTCTAGTCATCCAGGCCTGGCTCCCCCTTGCATTGAAATCAGGGGGTTCAGCGACACTTAGGGGAGGAACAGAGGTCGAAAAAAGCCCTACCATCGATTACATGGCCCATGTACTCGTCCCTTTCCTGGAGATGCACGGAGCCCGCATCTCTCTTGATATCGCGAGGCGCGGGTATTTCCCAAAAGGCGGGGGCAAGGTAAGGGTCATGGTGGAACCCTCCGTTCTGCAGCCACTCTCTCCCGAATGTCTCCGGCCGGAGGGAGGCCGCGGGGGATGCTCCTGCAGTGCGGGGCTCCCGCCCCACGTGGCGGAGCGGCAGGCGCGTGCAGCAGCCAGGCTTCTCATGCGTCGCACAGGGCTTGACTTCTCCATTCCCACCGATACAAGGCAGGGCCCAGGCACCGGAAGCTCGTGTACCGTGTGGATGGGGTGGATGGGGGGAACAGGACTAGGGAGGAGGGGGTATCCTGCCGAGAAGGTGGGGGAGGATGCAGCCCACGCACTTATCCGCGAGCTTGAGGGAGGCGGCCTCGTCGATTCATTCATGGCTGACCAGCTCCTCGTCTACCTCGGCATGGCGGGTGGCGCCTATACCAGCCATGCCTGCACGCCGCATGCACGCACCATGTGCTGGCTGCTTGGGCAGTTCGGAATCCATATCAGGGTCACCATGGAGGAGGTGACGAGGTTTGAGCGTGCGGCGTGTGCTTGATGCCACCGCTTTTTTCGTTGAGATGCCCCTGGAGGGGGAACTCTTTACCTCTCCCCTCGTGGTGGATGAACTCGCCGATGCAAGGTCACGGTGCAGGTTCGAGGCGTTCTCCGCAGCCGGGTTGCAGGTGATCGCTCCCGGCAGGGACTCCATACAGAGGGTGGAAGAGGTCTCGCAGAAGAGCGGGGATGCAGGGGTGCTCTCCGCAGCCGATGTAGAGGTCCTGGCCCTCGCAATCGAGATATCGGCGGAAGTGGTGTCAGACGATTTTGCCATACAGAACGTTGCACATCACCTCGGGATCCCCGTCCGCCCACTCCAGCAGCGGAGGGCGAAGAAGAGGACGTGGAGGTTCCTGTGTCCGGGATGCGGGAGGTACTCTGACAGACCTGGAGAGTGCCCGGTCTGCGGGGCAGTCCCGAAAAGAACCATTAAGTAGGAGACAGAATACTGTTTCACCATGTCGTCGCTCGACGAGCTGATCCAGAAAGCAAGGATGCTCCTCTCCGAAGGCCACAGCCCCGGGCAGATCGCCGATGAACTCTCGCTCTCCATGGAGACCGTGACCTGGCTGCTCACCCAGCAGAAGGGGGCGATCATACCAAAGGACGTGCATATAGACTGGACCGCGGTCAGCGGCCAGGGCCCCCTCCTTGACGGGGTTGCCATGATGCTCCTGAAACGCTATTATTCGGCCCTCGACGAGGGTGAGAAAGAGGAGGGCTATTCCGAGCGGTTCCCCACACTCGCGGTGGGGATCGCTGTCTCCGGAATCCCACTGGCCACCCTGATCGCAGTCGAGGAGGACATCAAGCTCGCCATCTACCACCCTGCAAAACACAGCACCCAGGACCCCCCGGTGGGTTCTATCAGCGGGAATTTTTCATCTGTTACAGGGGAGAGGTGCATCATCATCGACGATGTCATCACTTCGGGGAACACGATGCAGGACGTGGTAAAGTACCTGCGCCGCCACGGGGCTACCCCTGTTGCCATATGGGTGATATTTGACAAGCGCGGACTCCGGGACGTGGATGGCGTTCCAGTCTACTCGCTCTTTAAAATATCCCGCATCGATTGATATCCCTCCCATTTTTCCGTCGAAAAATAGATTAGTTTATATAGAAGTTTAATTCCATCTTTTACAACATTGGAG
>DUGV01000031.1 GCA_013331225.1 Methanolinea sp. | reverse complement strand
TGGTGAAATCCCCTGCATGCCTGTGCAGGCATTGCGAGGGGGGCTGCTGCATCTACTGCGGTTTCACGGGTTGGGCAGGACTGAAAGGGAAATATGACGAATAGCCACGCGCTCACACAGGTCGACTCTGGCTGATAGCCGTATAATATTTTTTTTCTGGGCATTCAACCGCAGGAAACAGGGCGGCAGTCCTGGGTTGCCTGGCCCAATCGGAGACATTATCTCCTGCACCTGACGACCACCAGCGTGATATCGTCGGACTGCATCGCACCCCCGGTAAACTCTGTCACTTTCCTGTAAATGGTATCGAGTATCTCCCCGGCACTCATGCCCCTGGACGAGACTGCTGCATCCATGAGCCTCCCTTCCCCGAACTCCTCATCATTCTGGTTGAATGCCTCTGTTACCCCGTCAGTGTAGAGGACAAGTATGTCCCCTGTTTCAAGGGTGAGGTGGCCCACCGAGTAGCTCAGATCCGGCATCACACCCATTGCCATCCCTGTGGGGAGAAGGGTGCGCAGCCGTTTCTCCTTTTGTGAGTAATGCAGCGGGGGGTTGTGACCGGCATTCACGTAACTGACTTCGCCTGTCTCCTTGTCAAGGGTGCAGTAAAAGAGCGTCACGAACATCCCTGCGGCAGCATCGGCAGCAATCAGGCTGTTCGATTCCTCAATCGTCTCTTCCACGCGCTGGTCGGCGGTCGCGATTGCGCGGAGTATCGAGCGGGAGAGAGCCATGAAGAGGGCGGCTGGAATCCCCTTCCCGGCAACGTTTGCGATGACCAGCCCAAGGCTGCGCTCGTTTAGGGGGATGAAGTCGTAGAAGTCGCCACCAACCTCCTGCGCCGGGATATTCATTGCGGCAACCTCGAACCTCTCCGATTCGGGGATCTCCCTGGGCAGGAAGGTCCTCTGTATCTCGGCGGCGATCCTGATCTCTGCCTTTTCTCGTTCGATCTCCCGGGAGAACTGCTGTATCTTGCCGATCATCAGGTTGATGCTCTCCTCCAGCCTCCGGAATTCGGGGTTCGGCATGCTCCGGATGGTGTGGCCGAGGTCGCCCTGTGCAATCCTGCTGACATCCTCCAGTATCTCGGTGATGGGTGTGGTGAGAAACCGGGCGATGACGTAGGCCATGACGATACCCATTACGATGGCAATGAACCCAATGAGGGTGTAATAGAGGAGGATCTGTGAGAGTGCCTTGCGCAGTGGTTCCTGGGTATAGGTGATCTCTGCGACTAGGCTCATATCAGACGCGGTTGATGACTCGCGAAGGTCAACATAGATATAATGGAGGCGCCGGTTCCGATCCTGCTCCAGGATCTCCGCGTCCTTCCCGGTCGAAAAGATCTCTCCAATGAATGTCTGGTTTGCACCCGTGTGGGGGTTGACCCCCCGTTCCAGGAGGAGGTTTCCATTTACGTCAAAGATCCGTATCAGTTCGATGGATGGGTTCATCTCCTGTATCCGTCTCGTCACCTCGACATAGGAGAGTTCCGACCGCTGGTTCTCGAATCCCTCCATGACGAGGCCCATCTCCAAAAGGTAGCGGTGATCGGGCGTTGGATAAAAAGCAAATTTCCGGAGCTGCCCGGAGACGGTGCCTTCCGTCGTGTTCACGACAGAGCGGACCACCCTGTCGGCTACGAATTCATCGCCTTCACGGATACGGGTGATGGAGCGGAAAAATTCGGGGTAATTTTTAAAATCGAGATACATAACTCCGGGGACCGTGGACGCGACTATAACCCCGCTCTCGTTTATAATGTAGAGGTCGAGCTGCCCCCGAAAGCCGGAATCCAGGGCGTCCCGTATGGCGGGCAGGTCAATGCGGCTGATGTCACCTTCTGATGCGTGATATGCCGACAGGTACCCCAGGAACGCCTCCTCCATCCGGGAATCAAGCGTACTGTCGTAGAGGCTTAAGCCCCTGTCAGCGAGAAGAATCGACTCTTCCAGGTACATCTCGGTGAACAGCGCCTGCTCGTGATCCTGCTGCACCGTCCATGAATAGGCCTGCGCATATGCGGCGGCCATCAGGAACATGATCACAATGAGGATGATCGCGGTGATACACAGTATGAGAGAAGAGCGAAGGGAGAGTCTGGAGAGCGGGGAGGACGCAGCCATGCGGTATCACCGGCATGCCATGCCGAAACACCCTTGTTTCATTCTCACCTGTCCCTCATACCGGGTCATCGCGTGGATACCCGGAAAAATTGTGTTTTGCATCGCGCGCATGATGATATGAGTCCCGCACCAGGTTCCGTATGGGGGTTCCTGGAGGGGACACTGGATGTTATGGGTCCTGCCGGAACATCAGTGTCCCTGCGATAATGTCGTGCAGTCCCTGCTTGTAACGGGTGAAGGCCGGGATGATGAATCCCACGCAGAGTGTGAGGACTGAGAGCGACATCGCGAAGAAACGAAGCGTTCCCCGTGCAAAAGTGATACGGCTCCCCTGCATATCGGTCACGGCGATTCGTGCCACCATTTTCCCGAGCGTTGCCTGGTTTCTGGAGCTTTCAAGCCAGGCGAAGTAGATCCAGGGAATCAAAAGAAAGAGTATTCCGGCGGAGAAGACGATCTGGGAGGGTATGGCGGCGTTCACGACATTTCCGTACGCATCTGTGCGGGGGACATGGCGGTAATACTGGTAGAGCATCACGATGGACTCGGAGAGAGGGCAGGGCCTCTGCAGGAACCACGAGATGATGGAGATCGCGCCGACCGCGATCATGTCGAATAAGATGAGGAAGAGGATATCGATCAAACCAGAACCAATCCTTCTCCCCAGGCCGGCGTATTTCTCAGTGCTGATATCTCCGACTTTCTTCCGGAGGACAGCCCTTGGCGGCGCGACGCGCGTATCCGCACCGCACCACTGGCAGTATCTCCCCCCGCTCTCCGTCTCCCTTCCGCACTTGGGACAGTACATCCTTCCCGCTCCTTCTTCGTAATGGTAGTAATCGATGCGAGTGACTTCAATGTATCGAAATACTCTGTCTCAACAGGGAAGAAAAAGCAAATAAAGTGCATTTTGTCGTTTTTTTCTGTTCGCGACCCAAAATTGGGGGAAAAACCCTGTGGCGGCTACTCACCCGGCGCCCGGGTGGAGACCCGCCCGGCATACACGTGGGTGAGAAGGCCGAGGCCGCAGCAGAAAAGGAGAGTCACCCCGAGAACGCTCCATTGTCCCATCCCCGCTGCGCCGGTTGCAAGCAGTGCAATCAGGTTCAGCGGGTTGCCGGGGAATGCCAGCACAACGAGCATCACCACCACCACGGTGGTCGAGAATATGAACTGGGCGGCGGTCCTCTCCCTGTAATAAAGGGCAGTGAGGGCCCCGATAAGGACCAGCACGAGTGAAAAGGAGATCACGTGGGCCAGAATCTGGAGAATGTTCTGGATATGGATGCGGTTGAGTGCAAGGAGAAGGATCCATGTCCCGGCCTGCAATGGAACGAGCACGACACAGGCCGCGACCTTGCCCCACACCACATCGGCCATGGTCATCGGGGTGGAGAGGAGGGTCTCGAGGGTGTGGTGCTGGTACTCCTCGGTGATGAGGTCGATGATGAGCGCCGCGGATATGATGGCCGGCATGAAGAGGAGAAGGGGTATCAAGAGACCATAGATGAACTCGTAGAAACCGGGCCCTGCCCTGCTTGCAGGGAACTCCAGGGGGATGGGAATGAGATCGAGCCTGCCGGAGCGCACCTGACGGAGCTCCTCCTCGTAGTCCAGGAAGACCTCCTTTAATTTCACGTTCACTATGGTGGACTGGATATCGTTCTGGAGGGTGTAGAGAGTAATCTTTACCGGGTCTTCTGCATCCATCGCAGTTGCAGGCACATGGATCACCGCTGAGAGTTTCCGTTCCCCGAGCGCGGCAACTGCAGTGGAGAGATCCATCGGGAAGACCTGGAACTGGTTGCTCTCCCTTAAAAGGTTTTCGAGTTCAGGGGACTCCCCCACGTACCCGACCTGGTACTTCACTCCCGAGAAGCGGGCGAGAGCAGAGGGGTCATACATCGAGGTGAGCCCTACCATCAGGAACGAGGAGAAGAGTGCGACAAAGAGCTGGAGCAGGATGGCAAGGACAATCGTCCGCTCCCGCGAAAGACCCCGGAGATCCTTCTTCATCACCAGGGCTGCATTCCTCGTGTTCACAGCAGCCACCCCAGGATGAAATAGCCGTTGTAGAGACAGTGGACAAGAGTTGCGAGCAGGATACCGGGGAGATAGCCGCGCGCACCTTTAAACCGGACGAGGCCTCCCACGCAGAGGACTCCGATAAAGTGGAGAAGGAACGGGAGAAGGAGCGCTCCCGATGAGAGAAAGAGGATACTCCCGAATATGCTCTCG
>DUGV01000100.1 GCA_013331225.1 Methanolinea sp. | reverse complement strand
TCCGTCAGCGTGCGGCGGGAGAACAATACCCTGTTCGTGGAATACCGTGACACGGGGGTGGGCATTCCAGGAGACCTCGACTGGAGAAAGCCCGCGTCGCTCGGCCTCCGACTGGTCAACTCGCTGGTATCGCAACTGAACGGGAGCATCGAACTCGACAGGAGCCAGGGAACCGCGTTTACCCTGGTACTGCAGGAGAAGGAATGAACCATGAACGATGAGCCGAAGAGAGAAAAACCAGGCGGAGGCAGTCTTTTACCCGGGGTTTCATCACCCGACGACATGCACATGTTTAGACAGGCGGTGGGGATGGGAGCGGTTCTCCTCCTGCTCGCCCTCTTAAGCACCGTCAACTACCTCCTCTTCCACAGCATCGTCGAGATCTTCACCATCGTCATCTCCTTCTCCATTTTTATCCTGATATGGAACGGCCGGAAGTACATAGACAATGCATTCTTCCTGGTCGTGGGGGTCGGTCTCCTCTGTGCCGGGGGTATCGACATCCTGCACACGCTGGCCTACATGGGGATGGGGGTGTTCTCGTTCGGGGGTGCCGACCTTCCCACCCAGCTCTGGATCGCTGCCCGGTATCTCCAGGCTTTCTCGCTCCTCCTTGCCCCGCTTGCCATCGGCAGGAAGGTCAGGTTCCCGCCCCTCCTCGCAGTTTTCGGGGTCGCAACCGCGGCACTGCTTGCGGCAATCTATACAGGGGTATTCCCCCACTGCTTCATCGAGGGGATCGGCCTCACCCCATTCAAGATCTACAGTGAATACGCAATCTGCGCAATCCTCGTGGCGTCCGCAGTTCTCCTCTACAGGCAACGTGTCCATTTCGATCCGGATGTGCTCTCCCTCCTGTTGTTTGCGAATGCCTTTTTTGTCGCCGCAGAACTCTCCTTCACCGCATACGTGAGCGTCTACGGCTTTGCCAACATGCTCGGCCATCTCCTCCGGGTGGTCGCCGTCTACCTGTGGTACCTGGCGTTTCTCGATATCGGGCAGAAGCGTCCGTTCGATCTCCTCTGGCGCGAGATGAAGCAGAACGAGGAGCGCCTGGCAGAGAGCGAGGGGAAGTATCGCAATCTTTTTGAATCGATGTTCGAGGGCTTCGCCTACTGCCGGATGATCTATGACAACGAAGGCCGGCCTGCAGACTGGGATTACCTGGAAGTCAACCCCGCATTCTACCGGCTCACCGGCCTGAAAGACGTGGTAGGCCGGCCTGTCAGCGAGGCGATCCCCGGGACGAGGAGAGAGACCCCGGAACTGCTCAAGATCTATGGCAGGGTTGCATCCACGGGGAGACCCGAGACCTTTGATATCTATTTCACTCCCCTCCAGACCTGGCTCCACATCGCAGTCTCGAGCCCGGAGAAGGGGTACTTCATTGCCATCTTTGAAGATATCACGGAGAAGAAGAGATCAGAAGCGCGGCTCACTTACCTCTCCGCTATCATCGAGCACTCAAACGACGCGATCATCGGCAAGTCCCTTGAGGGGTTGATCACGAGCTGGAACGCGGGGGCCGAGAAGATATACGGGTATACGGCGGAAGAGGCGATCGGCCGTCACATCTCATTCATTGCACCCCCCGGCCACATGGAGGGTTCTGTCAGGATGATCGAACGGATTCGTGCAGGGGTGGATGTGGTCCACTGGGATGCCCTGCGGAGGACCAGGGACGGCAGGCTCATCGAGGTGGCGCTCACCTCATCCCCGATCAGGGACCCGTTGGGAGATCTCATCGGGGTCTCGACCATCGCCCGGGACGTCACCGAGCAGAAGGCGGCCCAGGATGCGCTCCGCCGGAGCGAGGAGAGGTTCAGGAGTTACATTGAACATGCCCCTGAGGGGATATTCCTTGCAGACGAAGAGGGTAATTACCTGATGGTGAACAAGGCTGCATGTGGGATCACCGGGTACACACGGGAAGAACTCCTCGGAAAAAAGATAAAAGACCTTGTATCCCCCGACGATCTGCACATCGCATTCGAACACTTCCGACAGGTAAGGGAGGAGGGAGAAGCGACCGGGGAGACGCGGTTTGTGACAAAGGGCGGGGAGGTGCGGTACTGGCTTATCAAGGCGGTCAGGATCGATGACCAGCGTCTGCTGGGATTCGCAAGCGATATCACCGACAGGAAGCTGATGGAGGCCGAGATCCGCTCTTTAAACACCGTCCTCGAGCAGAAGGTCGAGGAGCGGACGAAGGCGCTCGAGGACGCGAACGTGTCACTCGAGGAGGAGATCGTACAGCGCGAGGAGACGGAGAAGAAACTTCGATCTGCCCTTGACGAGAAGATCCTGCTCCTGCGAGAGATCCACCACCGCGTCAAGAACAACCTCCAGATCATCATCAGCCTCTCGAACCTCCAGCTCCGCCAGATCCAGGACCCTGTGATGAGACAGGTGTTGGCCGAGACGCAGAACCGGGTGCGTGCCATGGCGCTCGTCCACGAGAAACTCTACAAGTCAGAGAGCCTCTCTGATATCGATCTCGTCGATTACATCAGGTTCCTCACCACCCAGCTCTTCGCGTACTACGAGACCGGTTCCCGGAGGGTGGTTTTGAAGACCGACATCGAAAAGATCACGCTCCCCATCAACACCGCCATCCCGCTTGGGCTCATCATCAACGAGCTCGTATCCAATGCGCTCAAGCATGCGTTCCCGCCAGGGACAAAAGGAGTGATATCGATCTCTGCCAGGCGCGACGGCGACACCATATCTCTTGATGTGGGAGATACCGGAGTAGGCTTTCCTGCCGACGTGGACTGGCGGAATCCCGGGTCACTGGGGCTCCGCCTCGTCACCTCCCTCGTGAAGCAGCTGGACGGGACGATCGAACTCGACAGGAGCACGGGGACACGGTTTTCCATGGTGCTGAAGGTGAAGGAATGAAGCACCCGACTGCGAGGGGGGTCCGGCGGATATGAAACGGATGCTCTATCCCGTGACCGCGACGGGGGAGAGGACATGGATGGCGGTTACAGCCCTGCTCTCCGTCGCCGTCGTCACGCTGACGGTATACTGCCTCTCGCAGGGCATCACGATCATCTTCATGCACCTCTACTACATCCCGATCATTCTCCTGGCATACCGGTACAGACGCCAGGGTTTCTGGGGGATCGCTGTCCTCAGTTTCCTGTACCTGGGGCTCGTCGTGTATTTCCACCCGGGCGACCCGGCAACCATAGGGGGGGCCGCCGCCAGGACCATCGTGTTCATCGGTATCGGGGCACTGGCAGTCTACCTGGCAGAGAACCTTGAGAGGATCCGGGCAGACCTCGATAAGAGCCAGCAGGTGCAGCAGCGGATCATACGGAACGCGAACGTATGGATGATGGTCCTCGATGAAA
>DUGV01000057.1:504-3194 GCA_013331225.1 Methanolinea sp. | reverse complement strand
ATCATCGGGCTTGAGCGCCCCGACTACCGCCATCTTATGGGGATCCTGCGGGACAGCCGGGGAGAGTGCACTGACGGTGACCGATTTTGCAATTTCAAGGCCGGCGTTGTTCACATCCCCGGTCACATGGATGACCGCCCCGTCGCTTTTCACCTCAATGTTGTTCATCACGGGGTTGGCCATTTTTTTGTCTGTCCCAAACAGGACAGGGATGCTCTTTGTGGCCGTGTGCGGATTTTTGCCATTATCATAGTTGAGGGTCAGGACAGCCGTTGTCTCCATATAAGGAGTGGTGGAGAAATTTACCGGAACGCTTGCCCCATGCGCAAGATCCCCGATAAAGATCCGGGATGAGGTCGTGGTAATCCCGTCACCTGACACATCAAGGTAAAGATTCCTCACATCATTCTTGCGGGGATTCGAGACCATGATATACACGGTCTTCTTTTTGCCCTCCGCGAATGCATCCGGCATGTCCGTGATCGTCATTTCCAGCGGGCGGTTGTCGATCTCCACCAGTGACCGGTAGGACAGGCTGTTCGCATCCCGGAAGCTCAGGGAGAAGTCGGGGGAATAGATCCCGTCGCCACCCGTTGCCCTGACAGAGAACGCAAATGGCACCGTCTGGTGCGGCCCGAGATGGGTTGTGCTGTCGTACGGCCTGCTGATCACCCTGATGTCCTGGTCCCCGAATGATGCGTGATTCACGACAGAACTCAGTGCATCATTGCTGTTTGTCACCGATACGGTGGCAGTACCAATATCACCGGTAAAAAATGCCGCAGGTTCGAACGTGACGCCGGATACATAGACTTTGCTTGCGGCGGTAATGGATTCCGAAGTCTCGAATGCACTGGCTGCACCGAAGATGCTGCACGCGACAAGCAGGAGGCAGGTTATGATAATAATGCGTCTGGGTTTCATGGTTTATGCTCCGAGTTGCGAGATGAGGAAGATCGCATAGAATACTGAAGGAACACCGGCGCAGAGGATCGCGTCCCGCGGGGATAATTTTTGAGCATGCTCTATCCCGTTGATCCAGAGGAAGGCAGTCCAGAGGAAGAACACGAGGGTAACGAGGCTGGTGACCTCAAGGTACTGGATCATCACCGGATTCTGCATCATGGCGTTTGTGGCTGCCTGGACTCCCTGGATCCCCTGGCTGAATTGAGCCGGAAAAACCGCAACCGCGGATAGTTCCGGCAGGTACCACAGCGTGGCGCCTAAGGTGATGATCGAGCCGATGATCTGGGGAATTAACCCATACCCGGCGAATTCCAGGGTCCTCTTAAACGATCCCTCTCCAACAAATGCCAGAGAGATGCCATAGATAAGGCCTGACCAGACAAACCAGAGGAAAAACGCCCCGAGAAGTGCCCCCACAAAGGCGGCGATAAGGATGAGGGGTCCAATCTCCGGCATCAAACCGGTGGAGAGTTGTGCCACCAGTACGGCAGTGAGAGCACTGATGATTCCCACGGCAAGTACGATAAGGGCAGGTTTCCTGAGATCTTCGTTTTTGTCAAGCATTTGTAAAAAAAATGCATCCGGGTGTGTCAGGATATTCATCATTGTATTACTCCCTGTATACACACCCTTGAACCAGGGGCAATATGAAGGGCTCAAAGTTGGAAAAAATCCGGTACGCTTTTTCCAAAGGAACGCATTCTGCACGGGAGTAGTACGGTATTTTGGGGGACTGCCACGGGGGGGCCCTGAAAAGACAGGGCTCTTTAAATGCCGAACCGGACAGCAGGTCTCCCAAATCATGGGGTGTCGCGGGGAGTGCCGGAGACTGCAGGGCGGGTCTGACAAACGGTAAAAGAGGGTGAATCCCGGGGGGATTTTTCCCTCTCTATTAAAAAAAATCGGGTGTGTTTTTCCTGCTGGCATTGCATGGAGTTGGAGGAGGGGGAGATGTATGATGGTTTCATTCATGGTTCTGGAGGAAGATCTCTGCCAGTACCGCTGGCACGGCAGAAGGTCCGTGGAAGATCTGCCATAACGCCGAGAGGGACCGGTCCTTTCCGTGGCGAGCGAGATGGTAGCGGAAGAATTCCTCGTCAGTCTCAAATTCCCCAAAGGACATCTGTGTGGTCATGGCTGTTATCTCCTGCCCGGTCTTTCCCGGGCCTGATCACTCCATTTGCGCGAGGGGTTGATATAGGAAAGGAAGTTGGAGAAAAAATAGCGGGAAATTTCCAATCACTGGCGGGGATACCGCCAGTGAAGCCCGGGTTTTTTCGTATCCGGAGTTGTCCGGCAGCTATCCGCTTCCGGGATGAGGGTTACCGCGGGAGCCTTGCTACCGGCTGCCACTTCAGGTACTCCCGCTCGCAACACCCACAATGGCGTCCGGAACTGCCGGGTAGAGGGTGAAGACCTGCTCAAACCCGCTCATCCGGAGGACCTTGTCAACCAGCCCGCCGGATCCCGCGATCACGACCGCAACTCCTTTCCGGGTAAAGTCCCGTTTCAGCTGGAGGAGGGCACGAAGCCCGGTGCTGCTCAGGTATTCAAGACCGGTAAGGTCAAGGACCGTGGGTTCGACCGGCCAGCCTGCACTGCACTTAATGAATTCCGGCGTAGTGCGGGTGTCGAGCCTTCCGATGATGGAGACAACCATCATCCCTTCCGTTCGGGTGTAGTTCATCTGCATGATATTCCTCCCAACTATCGTTGTTACAGGC
>DUGV01000057.1:0-445 GCA_013331225.1 Methanolinea sp. | reverse complement strand
ATCCCGCCAGACAAACGTAGGTATTCCCATGTATCCGGACAGGGCAACATTCCAGCGGATGGTGCAGGACGAACCGAACCTCTCGGGTGCCGGCAGGCAGACCCTGCTCGCCCTGTATGACGGCCCCCTGCGCCTCCGGCAGATCCTCGATATCGTTAATTCCCCGGGGAGCGGCGCAGAAGAGAAGAATATCACCGAGTCCGCGCTCAGGAAACGGCTGGATGTCCTCATATCACGCGGTATCCTTGCAAGAGCCGGAAGCGAGCGCACGAACCCGTATTATTACATCAGGCGCCCGTGGATCTTCAACCAGTACATCCTCATCAGGTGCCGGGACAAGCCTACCGAGGGGATCTTAGAACTCACCATCCTCCTCCATGAACTCTCGCAGATGGCGGCGGGCGGGGACGCTTTGCAGCCTCACCCGCGATATATCGCGGCATTC
>DUGV01000223.1 GCA_013331225.1 Methanolinea sp. | reverse complement strand
CGCGGTACGCCCAATCGCCGATGTGAGCCTCGAGCAGTTCAACAAGGCCAACATCATCAAAACACGGATCGTGGGCGATAAGCGCGGCCTTCTCATCGCTGGTTCGCCAGGGGGCGGGAAAACGACGCTCGCACAGAGTATCGCAACCTACCTTGCAGAGCATGGATACGTGGTCAAGACCATGGAAGCTCCCCGCGAGCTGCAGGTCCCTGACCATATCACCCAGTACACATCTCTTGACGGGAGCATGGAGAACACCGCTGACGTACTCCTGCTGGTGCGCCCTGACTACGTGATATTTGACGAGCTCCGCAAGAACGAGGACTTCCGGGTCTTTGCAGACATGCGCCTTGCGGGAATCGGGATGATCGGCGTCATCCACGCGATTGGCGCCCACGACGCCCTCCAGCGTTTCTCCGACAGGGTCGATTTCGGTGTGCTTCCCCAGATTATCAATACGATCATATTCGTGGACAAAGGGGAGATCACCAATATCTACGATGTCGGGTTCACCATCAAGGTGCCCGAGGGAATGTCTTCGGAGATCAACCTGCGCCCCGTCACCACGGTCTCGGATTACGAGACAGGGGACCTGGTCTTTGAGATCTTCAAGTATGACGGCGAGACGATTGTCATGCCGGTGATGAGCGCAGGGACAGCACCCGCCCCCTTAAAAACCCCGGCTCCACTAAAAGAGGAAGAGAATACCCAGTGGAAAATCCTCGAAAAAGAGATCCAGAGGGAGATCGGACGCTACACTGATGGCTATGTCGATGTGCACATGCTCTCCGATTCAAAAGCCGTGGTGTACATCGAGGACAAGGACGTCCCGGCCGCCATCGGGAAGGGAGGAAAGAACATCGCGGCCATCGTGAACAAGGTGGGTATTGGAATCGACATCAGGCCCCGGACTGAACTTGAGAAGGTCCCTGCCGCCCCCGTGCAGGAAGAGGAACTCCAGCTGGGAGGCGGGGTGAAGATCCGCATGGACAAGAAGCAACTGGCCATCATCTGCCCGGAGCAGAGCGGGAAGATCGTGGACGTATTCTCCGGAAAGGAGTACCTATTCACCGCGACCGTGAACGACTCCGGCGAGATTCACCTTGCCAAAAACTCGACCATCGCCCAGGAGCTGATCAAGCGGTACAACGAGGGCGACAGCATTAAATTAAGGCCAGTATAGACATTTTCTTTTATTTTTCACAGGAGAAAGGTGAGAGGACTTGAGCCTACCTGACATGCGGCAGCTGGAGGAGGCTGCCCTGCACGCATGGGAGCATGCATTCGAACCGGACCCTGCGTCCAGAGAGAAGTTTTACCTGACAGTTGCATACCCCTACCCCAGCGGCGCCATGCACGTGGGGCATGGGAGGACATACATCGTCCCTGATGTGATCGCACGGTTTTGGAGGATGAGGGGCAGGCAGGTGCTCTATCCGATGGCCTTCCATGTCACCGGCGCCCCGGTCATCGGGATATCAAAGAGGATCGCGAGGGGCGACGAGAAGGCCATTTTCCTCTACCGCGACCTGTACAAGGTCCCGCAGGAGACCCTGGAAAAATTTACCGACCCGCTGGAGATAGTCCGCCACTTCTCCGAAGAGTATCGCAGGGTGATGACCGCATGCGGGCTCTCGATCGACTGGAGGCGCCGTTTCACCACTGTCGATCCGCAGTATAGCAAGTTTATCGAGTGGCAATGGCTGCACCTGCATGAAGGGGGACATGTGAACAAGGGTGCACATCCCGTGCGGTTCTGCCCCCAGTGTGACAACCCTGTGGGCGACCATGACCTTCTCGAGGGCGACAGGGCCGAGATCCTGAAGTTCACGACGGTGATGTTTGAGTGGAAGGACTCGCTCATCCCCACTGCGACACTCCGTCCCGAGACCATTTACGGTGTCACGAATCTCTGGGTGAACCCGGGTGTCACGTACGTGAAGGCACGGGTGGACGGGACCCCCTGGATTGTGAGCAGGGAGGCTGCTGCCAAGCTTGCGCTGCAGGATCACGACGTGATCGTCACTGAAGAGATCCCGGGCTCCTCTCTCGTCGACCAGGTCGTTCGCCATCCGCTCTGCGGTGAGGTCCCCATACTCCCCGCAGAATTTGTGGACCCAGAAATGGCCAGCGGCGTCGTGATGAGCGTTCCCGCACACGCACCGTTCGATTACATCGCGCTGCGGGATCTCCAGGCAAAAGGGAAGTACACCAGTATCAGGCCCATTGCCCTGATTAAGGTCCCGGGCTACGGGGATTTCCCTGCAAAGGATGCCGTAGAGAGGGCAGGAATCCGCGACCAGAACGATCCAAGGATGGATGCCCTCACCCAGGAGGTATACAGCGCCGAGTTCTCAAATGGCACTCTCTTTGAGCGTTACGGCGGAGAGCCCGTCAGGCAGGCCAGGGAGAGCGTCGCGGTCCTCATGCTCGAGAAGTTCGGATCGGCCGTGATGTACGAGTTCGATACGAGGCCGGTCGTCTGCAGGTGCGGCGGCCAGGTGTTTGTCAAGATCCTCCATGACCAGTGGTTTCTCCAGTACAGCGATCCTGCCTGGAAGGACCGCGTCTCCGATCACCTGGCCACGATGTCCCTTGTCCCCCCAGAGGTACGAACCGAGTTCGAGCGGACAATTGGGTGGCTGAAGGACTGGGCATGCACCCGGCG
>DUGV01000259.1 GCA_013331225.1 Methanolinea sp. | reverse complement strand
GGCACATCCTGCAGGCCCGTGAATAAGTGTGATGCACCTGTTGATCTCGGTGGTGACCGAGAGCGCTCCGGTAAGGGTGCACCCGTCATCATTCGGCGTAGCCATATGCAAGTTCTTCCAAGTCCTCTATCTCCAGGGGAGATGGGACGTCCAGGCGGCGGTTCTCCATGATCCGCCTGGCAAGCGACCGGTATGTCCCCGCCTGGCCCGAATCAGGAGCGTATTGGACCACCGTCTTCTTATTCAGTTCCGCGTGCTGGACCACCTGGTCCCTTGGAATGAACTGGATCATGGAACTGCCGATCTTTTCCGCAAATTCGGAGACGAGCTCCTCTTCCCTCGGGAGGTTCTTTGCATTACAGATCACCCCGCCAAGCCTGCACCGGCTCCTTGCCCGCGAGGAGAGCCGGGCGATGGCCTTGCAGATGTTGTTTGCCGCGTATAGAGACATAAGCTCGCCTGAAGTTACCAGGTACACCTCTTCTGCATACCCTTCCCTCATAGGCATGGCAAACCCTCCGCAGACCACGTCGCCCAACACATCGTAGACCACGACGTCGGCACGAAGAGCCCCGAGCCGCTCCAGTATCTGGAACGTGGCGATGATACCCCTGCCCGCACATCCCACTCCCGGCTCCGGGCCCCCGGCTTCCACGCACCTGACTCCATGGTAGCCACTATGTACAACGTCGTCAATGGTGAGAGATCGGTCGTCGCCCCGTTCACGCACAAGGTCCATAACAGTGGGGATGAGCCTGCCCTGCATCAGCATCCTGGTACTGTCCCGCTTGGGGTCGCACCCGATCTGCAGCACATCGAGGCCCTGCTCGGAGAGCGCGGCAGAGAGATTGGCAGAAGTGGTTGATTTCCCGATACCGCCTTTCCCGTACAGGGCGATCTGTTTCATCACCCATTATTGGACGGGATTGGTTATTAGATATTCTGAAGTTAAGAAAAGTCAGGTTGTATTTCAGCGGGTCCCACAGGTCAGTCCCTTCCCCTAACGAGACCCATGAACAGGACGATCACCGGCATGATCTCCAGGCGCCCGACCCACATGACCACGATAAACACCCATTTCGAGAGAAGCGGCATTGATGGGTTCACGTATCCCGTGCTCATGCCGGACGAGCTCAATGCAGAGACGACCTCAAAGACGATATCAGTCAACCCGAACGACGTGATATGCACCTGTAGGACGACCATCGTGGCGATGAACACGGTGATCACCGAGAGGATGATTACAAGCATGCTCTTCGAGAGTTCCGGCTCGGCAACCTCCACAGGGATGTTCCTTCCCTCGTACTTGAACGGAACCAGGACCCTGCTGCGTACAAAGGCCCGCCTGAACCACCATATGATTCCCCGGTACCCGAGGGCAATTCTTGAGAGCCTTATCCCCCCTGCAGCGCTCCCGCTCGATCCCCCAATAAAGATAAGCATCATGAGAAAGACCGCAGTCACCGCGGGATACAGGTGGGGATTTCCATTCTGGAACCCCGTGGTGCTGATGGCCGAAGTGGTCATGAATATCCCCTGGCGGAACGATTCGCCAATGGGGAGTCCTGCAAGAAAGAAGAGGTCCGCAATCACGATCAGGGCACCGAAGATAAGGAAGATGAAGAGGAGCCTCACCTGCTCTTCTGAAAAAAATGAGACTTTCCTGCTCCGGTAAGTCATGTAATAGAGGGTGAAAGGCGTCGATCCGAATATCATCACCGGGATCAGGACCGCCTCGAGGAAGGGGTTCTGATACGAGAGTATCCCTCCTGCACGCGGTATGAATCCCCCTGTAGAGATGCCGGAGAGGGCAAGGTTCAGCGCATCCCACAACGGGACCCTCGCCACCATGATAAGCCCCGCCGATACCACCGTGAGAAGGATGTATACTGCCCAGATCTCTTTTCCGTTGGCAATCACGCTCGGGAGGATCCGTTCAGCCCTCCTCTCGGCCCTGAAGAGAGGGGATGTGTCCAGGCCTGATCGAAATGCTAAAGTCAGCGAGAGGGAGATCACTGCGAGGCCTCCGACCCACTGCATGTAGGTCCGCCAGAAGAGGAGACTCTCGGGGAGGGAGTCGAGCCCCCTGAGCAGGGAGAACGCGGTCCCTGTCCACCCTGCCATCGACTCGAAGAGGGCATCAGTAAAGGAGATGTCCAGCACCAGCATGAACGGGATGCAGGAGATGAGGGCGAATGCAAGCCATACCAGTGCAACCGAACAGAGCGCTGCAGAAAACCGGACGTCCTCCTTCTTCCTTGGCAGGTAATTGAGGAGAAAACCGCTGCAGAAGAACGCTGCCGGGACAAGTGCCAGGGGTACGAGCATCTCCCATTCTCGGAAGATCAGGGCCACGGGAAGGGGGAGGAGGGTAAGCGGGCTGATGAAGACCAGCATCTCGCCCAGCTCCCCGAGAACGGTGGAGAAATACCGTATCCTGCCCATTCTTACCAGAATGGTTGGCACGTCCAGCCTGATGTATATTTGCCTGGTCCCGCGTACGCCACCTTTTACCGGACTTGCATGGAGCGCCGGTGCGAGATGATCCGCCAGCAGACTATCATCTGTATGAGGTCCGTGGGCGTCAGGAGCGGGCAGTGCGGCAGGAAATCGCGGGGATCGACTCCCGTCTCCCCATGGAGCATGGTGGAAAGGATATCTGCAGATTCACACGGGAACCCGCCGTCGAGTTCGATGCTCCCCATGAGACGTCCCCCCTCAATAACCGGGAGATACTTGACGCTGCACGGACGGGAATGACCGGCAAGAACCGTCCCCAGGTCAAGCTGCATCCAGACCCTCCTGTTCATCCCGGAAAGGGGTTCAAGCGCAAGGGATACCCGGTAAATGTTCTCCTTCCAGCCAAGGCTCCGGCCGAACTGCGAGAACGAGATCCCAATGATTCCCCGGGCATACTTTCGTTGCGGTGCAACATACGACTGGTAATCCGACTCTCTCATCGCCATCTCCCTTCGGACTTCCTGCTCGGTGTATCCCCTTGCCCCCATGTCTCTCTTGAGCTTCCACTCCCTTTTTACGTCCTGTGCAGGGTCCACGAAGAACGAGAAGTCGAGGAGCGCCCGCAGTCCGGGGGTGATGAGGGGATGCAGCCCTTCAAGGATGATGATCCTTGAAGGCTTGAAGAATACCGGGCCTTCGATTTTCCCTGTCCGATGATTGTAACGGTTCTTCTCTACACAAAGCCCCTTCTTCAGCCGTGCGACGTGGCGTTCCAGCGAGGCGAGATCATTTGCCTGCGGAGAGAGAGGGGTTATCTGCAGGGCGTTTCTCTCCTCCCTTCCATAGAGGTGATAATCGTCGAGGGTAATGGTGGAGACAAGGTCTTCCCCGATAAGATCCCTGATGGCTGCGGTGAAGGTGGTCTTCCCTGACCCGCTGTCCCCTGCCACTCCTATAATATACACATAGCCTGACTTCGAGAGGAACTCCTGGAAACTGGAAGAATGGTTCATGGCAGCTCTCCGGTAAGGTCACTTTGGCAAGAGACCCCGTGAACCCAACTGGGAAAATCCCTCATGCCTGGTGAATGAAAAAAGGGAGATCATTCTCCTTTACGTGAGAATACCGAACTCCCTGTGCTTCTTTGCGATGGCATCCGCAAGGTTGTCGAGATCTTTTAAGTCCTTTGCCCCCGGTGCTCCCTTTATGTACACCGGGTCCAGGAGTTCCGGCTCTATGCGGGTGAGCATTCCCTTCAGGACCTCTACAGTCCTTCCACCCCACCCAAAAGATCCTATCACCGAAACAATGCGTGTCTTCGGGCGGAGCATATTGACAAGGTACGTGGCGTATACTGCCTGAGGATGCGGACCGAAGATGACAGTAGGGGTTCCGATTACCACCGTTGCGGAATCAACGAGTGCCATGGCAAGTTCCCCGATATCAGTGACAACAAGGTTGAACGGGAGAACACGTATTCCCCGATCGATCAGTGCCTCCGTCAGGTACTGCACCATCTTCTCGGTGCTTCCATGCATGCTCACGTATGGGATGACGACCTCGTTTTTCACCTTGTCGCTGATCCAGTCCCGGTAGGCGTCAAGGATGAGGTTTGGTTCAGTGTGGATGGGACCGTGGCTCGGCGCGATCATGGCGATGTCAAGGGTGTCGATCTTCTCCATGTGCTCCCGGATGCTGGAAGAAAAAGGCATCATGATCTCGGCATAATACCGCTTTGCCGCATGGTAGACCTCCTTCCAGTCATTCACCCGAAGCGTGCTCTCTGCCATGTGAGACCCAAAGAGGTCACAGGAAAAGAGCACGCGGTCTTCCCGGGCATAAGTGAGCATGGTCTCGGGCCAATGCACCCAAGGGGTGATAAGGAACTCGAGTGTCTTTCCCCCAAGATCGACAGTGTCGCGATCATTGATCACCATGCAGCGCTCGCTGCCGATGTCGAGAAGGTGCGTGACCATGTCGAGGCACTTCTCGTTCACGACGACTTTTGCCTTTGGAAAGAGCTCGGCCATCATCGGCAGGGAACCGGAATGGTCCTGCTCGGCATGGTTGACGACCAGGTAATCGATGGTGTCCACCCTGGCCTTCACGAGGTTTGTGACAAGGTCCATCTCCCTTGTGGGATCGACCGTGTCGATGAGGGCCGTCTTTTTTGTGCCCTTCACGAGGTACGAGTTGTAGCTGGTCCCCTGTGGGAGGGGGATCAGACTGTCGAAGAGGCGCCTGTCAAAGTCAAGCGCCCCCACGGAGAATATATCTGGTGCTATCTCCCGGACAACCATACCTACCACTCACGCCTTCCTGAACTTCTCGGGACTTGCCTGGCAGACCGGGCACCTCCAGCCTCCCGGGAGGTCTGAAAAGTCTGTTCCGGCCGGGATATTCACTGACGGTTCTCCTCTGCCGGGATCATAGACATGCCCGCAAATCATGCATTGATATGAATCCATTCGCTGCTTCTCTCCTGTAACGTTGATGATGAGAATATAATTGACGCATTGTATCCTGGAGAATCCACCAGCATAATGATTTCCATGAAGGATCCCACTTTCTTTTGAAATATCAATCAACTCATATCCGTGGCGGCCAAATCACATCCCATGCATGCTGAAGACGACGGTGTCATGACGGTTGCCCGGCTGATGGCGCTCTCCGCCCGTACTGCACCGAAAGGCAAAGGAAAAGACTCGCTGGTGTGTGTCATCGCGGGACCCGGAGACCTCGCTGCCCTTGCAGGAGAGATGGAGCGGCTCTCAAAAAGCCTGGGGCTTTCTATCTTCACCAGGGATGCGGGGAATGTCTCTGCATCCCAAGCCTGCCTGATTATCGGAGTGAGAGGCCAGGAGCCTGTGGGCATCAACTGCCAGGGATGCGGGTTTCCCTCATGCGATGAGATGGTGGAGGCAACCGGCAAAGTCAACGGGACTGCTGCCCCATTCAGGGGGCCGAACTGCGTAATCAAGATTACAGACCTTGGCATTGCGGTCGGATCCGCGGTCAAGACCGCGTCGATCCACAATGTTGACAACAGGGTGATGTACACGGCAGGCGCCGCAGCCCTTTCCCTGGGATGGCTCCCCGCATGTACCATCGCGTATGGGATCCCGCTTTCGGCTTCCGGCAAGAGTATTTACTTTGATCGGCAGAAGTAGCAGTTTCGCCATAATTATAGTGTAAAATCAAGAACTGGAGTATCTGGTATCGTTTCCTTGCACCCACGGCAGCCACCAGCCGACCGGTAGGACCCCCTTCACAGGAATTCTCAGAAAAAGTGTAAGGGCTTTTGGAAAGCCCCCTGTTCTTCTTTCAATACTTGAAATTTACAGCCGGCGAACGCCGTCCTGGATTGCCATTGACTTGCTGAATGCTTCGATCACACCGGAGGCAGTGGTCTTCTCCTTGTACACAAGGTCGACGCCCTGCATGAAGCCGAGTCCTCCAACTACGTCATCATCAGTGTAAATCCATCCGGTGTTCATGTCATAGTTCCAGAAATGATACTCCGGATATCCCGTTTCGAAATAATCACCAAAGTCTACTCCAGCAGTTCTGCCTTCCATGATATGGGTGTTGATCCATGCGGCTGCAGATCCGGTTCCGGACAGACCAACAGAATAGGCTGCCTCGGTCGGGACATCCGCGGACTTTGCGATGAAGTTCGTGTTCGCCTGGGTGATCTCTGAGACCTGGCTTCCGGTGAACGAGCTGCCCATCTCATAGACATTGCAGTACGGCGGGATGATACCATTATCTCCCGTGGCGAACGGACAGATGAACCGGTCAGCGGCGACCGACCCCTGGCTTACCAGGTCAAGGAGGAGGCTTTCGGATGTCGTTGCCCTTCCCATTGCATCCTCAAAGGACACGTAGTCAAACTGCTCGGTCGACTTGAAGTTGTCCTGGTTCACCACCTTGTTGCCGGTGTCCATGGACTGCATCTCGTTGAACT
>DUGV01000242.1 GCA_013331225.1 Methanolinea sp. | reverse complement strand
TTACTAATAATCGTGAAGAATTATAAGACAGTCGATAAAAATTTTGAATCATTCGATGACTATTCAAGAAGAGATCCGGAGCCATTAAATGGCAGCAGGTCTTAAGTCCGGCTCTTTTGGCCAATCTTAGATACCCTCGCCTGCAGGAATATTCTGCATCCTACCCATATAACAGATTGGAAAACTGGGGCAGCAGCTTGATATCAGAAGGCCCCATCATTTACGAACTATGGAACACATCAGTGCAGGAACGAACGTCTTCGTCTATCCCATGCCCGTGGGGCTCCTTGGGTCACACGTCAACGGGAAGCCCAATTTCATGGCGCTCGGGTGGTTCTCCCGGGTAAACGCCAATCCCCCTCTGATCGGGTGCGGGGTGGGGAACCACCACGCGACCACGCCTGGCATCAGGGAGAGTCGGACTTTCAGCATCAACGTCCCGGATGCATCGATGATCAGGGAGGTGGATTACTGCGGGCTTGTGTCGGGAAGCAACGTAGACAAGAAGGCGCTCTTCTCGGTCTTCTATGGGGAGACCGGGACCACCCCGATGATCCGGGAATGCCCCCTCTGCCTCGAATGCCGGCTGGTCGGTTCCATGCAGCACACGACAAACGAATTCTTCGTGGGGGAGATCGTTGCGTCCTGGACAAGCGAGCGGTTCATGACGGAAGGGAAACTGGATATCAGGAAGATGAATCCCCTCCTCCTGACCATGCCAGACAACCGGTACTGGACAGTCGGCGAAGAGGTCGGAGCGGCATGGAGTGCCGGAAGAGACCTGGCACGGGATGGTGAGAAATGACACCCATCCCCTGGGAGACCCCCCAGGACCCTCTCACGCAGTCTTCGGCAGGTGCGATGACCGGGAGTGCCGGCGAGATCCGCAGGCCCTGTTCCATGGCCGGAGCATTCCTCTTCTCAGCCTCGGTTCTGTTCATGCTCGGCGAGGTGGTCCTGGTTGCATGGTATCCCGGGTACCTTATCACGGAGAACTTCATTAGTGACCTCGGAGTGGGGCCGACAGCAACCGGCTTTTCGGTGATGCTAATCACTTGCGGAGTATTGATCATAGCTGCCTCCTGGCTGCTCCATACTCACTCTACATCCCAGAGCATCCCTCTCCTTCTCTTTGCCTCCGGTGCAGGCGGAGCGGGTGTAGGGATATTCCCCGAAACCCTGGGCGCTATCCACTTCATCTGTGCAGGAATCGCATTCCTGTCAGGGGGAGTTGCGGCGGTGCTGCTCTCATCCCGCCTGCATGGGCCATTCAGGCTGTTCTCCGCCATCCTCGGCGTACTCTCTCTCTTCTTCATCGTCTCCCACATCCTCCACCTCTACTTCTCGCTCGGCCCCGGGGGCTCCGAACGGCTCATCGCCTATCCGCTCTTCCTCTGGATGGCCGGGTTTGGAGGGCACCTCATGGCCGATCGCAGGGCTTCCTGACCAAGAACCACGCATGGCACCACCGGGTGGCAGGGCACCGGGGCCCAAGGGGATCGGCTACGGCCTCCAGGGGGCGGGAAGCCTCACTATCGTGCGGATCATTCCCCCACTCCGGCAGATGAGGAGGAACTGAGCACCACTCGGGAACGCCCCTTAAAAGACCGGGCGACATGCCTCACTACTGGGTAGGCAGGCGTGACTATCGCGTAGCCTGATAACCCCTCTTTGCCGCTGGTCGCGCATCTTTCAGGGAAAAGGAGGACGTAACTTTTGATATGCATTGACGTCGATGCTTATTCTGCAAAATGGGACATCACAGGAGTTCCTTATGAGCTGGCAGGACCTGGCACTCACGAGCTTCATTTTCCTCGCGGGAGTACTGCTCATCCCGCAACTGCTGGACACGATGCACCGTGGCGCCGTGGTCAATTTCTTTTCCGCAAGCCTGACGAGCGTGCTCCTGTTCTGCATCAGTTCTGTCTTTGCGTCGCTTGGCCTCTGGATATCCGTCATTGCACAGTCGTTTGTCGCGGTCGTCTGGGTGTGCCTTGCGTTCTTCTCCCTTAGAAATGTCCGGAATTCACAGTTCCCCGACAAATCCCTCTTCTTTGTGGCTAGGGATTTCCTTGGTGTCTGGATATTCGGTGTGACATTCCTGGTCTCAAACGGCGCCCGGAGGCTCCTGAGAAGGGACTGATCCGGGACCGGGAAACAGGCCCGGGCTTTTGTTTTAAACAGGCGGGCGCTTGCTGCAGAAGAGGGGGGAAGGTGCGAATCCGAATGCCACGCATGCGAGACATACCCCTCCTGTGCCTTCGCAACCATGCGAAGAAGCCCTGGGGCTGGCATTCCGAATCTTTGAACGCGCAATCCCTCACCATTTAAGAGGTCTTAAGATAGAAATAAAAGGAGACGCACATGATACCGGAGGGCAGATATTTCTCGGCGTTCTCCTGCGAGGAGCTGGCTGAAAAGAGCAGGGAGGCAATGGCTGTCTCTCCGACACTTGGTATCATCTTCTCCTCGGTGCATCTCGGTATCCCCGATGTCGCAAGTTCCGTCAATTCCCTTGGAATACCAATATTTGGGAGCTCCACAGCCGGCGAGATCCTCGGCACAGGTGGTGAGGAGCCCGTACAGGAGCGGACAGCTGCGTGTTGCTTCATTCCCCTGGATTCCACCCTCTTTGCCGTCACCTTAATGGAGCGGGGTGACGACTCCAGTTTCGATCTTGGAGCAAGGATCGGTCGATGGGGCCGTGAGAAATTCGACGACCCGGCGTTCATCATTGCGATTGCGGGACTGAAAAACGACGGGGAGGCCATTGTCAGGGGGATACTCTCCCTTTCTCCACCCGGCACTCCCCTCTATGGGGGCCTTGCGGGGGATGATGGAAGGATGGAGGAGACCTTCGTCTTCTCTTCGGCTGGCTACACATCTGATGGCGCAGTGGTCATGGTCCTCGACCGCTCCCGGGTGGACCTGTCCGGCATCGTCACCAGCGGCTGGACGGGGGTTGGCATGCCGATGACCGTCACATCGTCTGAAGGCAATGTCCTCCACACCCTGAACAACCGCCCGGCGACAAAGGTCCTCCAGGAATATCTGAATGCCGGCGAAGATGACCTCGTGGAAACCGCGATCATGTTTCCCCTGCTGGTCCAGAGGCCGGACGGCACCGTGGTCCTGCGCACCTGCCTCTCGGCCGACTTTTCCCGTGGGTCAATGATATTTGCAGGTTCAATCCCCAAGGGAGCCCAGGTACGGTTCTCGAGTTCATTCGGATACGAAACGATTGAGAAATCAATCAGGGATATCACGTCGTTCCATGCCACCCGGCCGGATACAGACCTTGTAATCGCGTTCTCCTGCATGGCCAGGCACTGGGCAGCAGGTACCATGGTGGGAGACGAGATCGCTGCTGCACTGCGCTTGTGGAAGAAGCCGCTCGTGGGGTTTTTCACCTACGGTGAGATCGGCCAGGGCCACACCGGACAGTGTGATTTTCATAACGAGAGTCTCTGCCTGGTGCTGCTCACAGTGAATCCTCCCGCGCCATGAGAGAATTCGATGCGGTGCAAAAAGAGATTAAGCGGCTCCTTGGTCAGATACCTGATACCGAGAGAAAGAAGCTCGCCGAAACCCTGGAACGGCTGGAGAGCCGCATCCATCTTTTGGAGCATAACTACAACCGGGCGATCCGTGATCGTGCAGCCGTTCACTCTCTCCTCAACAAGAGTTCAAACGAGCTGATCGAGCGGTATCAGACAATTTTCGAGTTCTCGGGAACCGCGATGGCAGTGATCGAGGAGGATGGGACCATCTCGCTTGTAAACACTCACTTCGAACGACTGTTCGGGTTCTCACGCGAGGAAGTGGAGTGGAAGAAGAAATTCCCGGAATTCCTTGACGAGAGCGTGAAAGAGTATATCGTCGGGTTCCACCGGAGGCGCCTTTCAGGAGACGAGACCGTCCCCCACTACTACGAGGCCAAGATCATTACAAGGAACGGCAGCACCAGGGAAGTCTCCTTCAGCGTCGGCCTCTTCCCAGGAACAGGGAGGATCATCACGTCCATCCTTGACATTGAGGAGCGAAAAAGGGCCGAGAAGGCAGTAGAGACTGCACAGAAGAAGATCGCCATCCTCAATTCGATCACACGGCACGATATCCACAACCAGCTGACCCCTCTCTACCTTCAGATCGATATGGCCCTGATGCATACACAAGACCCGGTATTGAGAGAGTCTCTCCAGAAGATCGAGCGCATCGGGCAGAACATCCAGGAACAGATAGAGTTCATGAAACTTTACCAGGATGTAGGCGTAAAATCCCCCATATGGCAGCGGGTGGCAGATGTCATCCGCACCGCTACCGCGGGAATTCCCCTTGACGGGATATCCCAGGAGATTGACGTGGGCGAACTTGAGATCTATGCAGATCCTCTCCTCCAGAAAGTCTTCTACAACCTGGTGGAAAACGCCATCAGGCATGGGGGGAAACTGACTCGTATTGGGTTCTCTGTCAAGGAGGATCCCAACGGGGTTGCCATCATCTGCGTCGATAACGGGGCAGGGGTCCCGGCCAAAGAGAAGGAGCACATCTTTGATAGGACCTTTTTCAAGCACACGGGGTTCGGGCTCTTTCTCAGCCGGGAGATCCTCTCCATCACCGGGATCGGGATCAGGGAGACAGGGGTGCCGGGAGAAGGCGCCCGGTTCGAGATCCTCGTCCCCCGCGGGATGTTCAGGGGCACCCTGCCACACAAGAAAGAACCCCATAGCGATCTGGCACAATGAGCAGATACTCCCTGACCGGCAACCTGAAAGAAGCGGCTTTCCAGCGGGGCGCAGACCTCTTCGGGGTGGCGGACGCGTCATGTTTTCTCTCCCCCGACTACCAGGGGAACCGCCCGCAGGAGATCATGC
>DUGV01000181.1 GCA_013331225.1 Methanolinea sp. | reverse complement strand
TCCTGCACAGAGAAATACTTCCTTCTCTCACCCACACGTCACTCTCACCATTATACTGGAATTCCTCCAGGGTATACTCAGACTAAAGATATATCCTGCAGCTGGCAATGAATCATTAAAAAACCTATTCGATTACGGCAGGTATTCGTCCCGGACCGGGGAAAAGACCTCGACTGCAACCGAGTCCTGGTGGATCGTTGCCGAGTGCGCAACATTTCCGGGAATGTTCTATCTGTCCCCTGGCCGGATCTCTGATTCTTTCTCGCCGATCCGGAGCGTGATGTGCCCCGACACGAGATACCCTGTCTGCTCGTGGGGGTGGGTGTGCGTCGGGAGATTTGATCCCATGTCCAGCCGGAACTCGGTCATGAGTGTATGCTCCCCAAAGACGAGTGTCTTCTGCCTGATGCCGGGGAGCGACTCCCTGTACCCGGTCTTGGTATGATGGGAAAACATGGAGAACAATCAGGGGATTGGCCGGTTGAACCGATAAAGAATACTGTGACGTATCCCATGTTCTATGATCATCCGGAGTTCCTCATGTGGTGAGGCACTCGTTGATGCAATCCGGATTCTCCGGGGAGCAGTCGAATTGTACATCGAGACGTTTGCCGGGAAGGATATTGTAACCCGGGGCACGGTGATTTCCGGGTAGAATTGTCTGGAAATAATTCCAACCTGGAAATTTTATCCAATAAAATTAATAATCTTTTAAGAATAGTATCCCTTCATGTCGAAAATACGCACATTCTTCTTAATTGGACTGCTTGTCCTTCTCATTGGCGTTGTTGTCGGTGTTGTTGGTATGGTAATGGCAGATACCAATCTGTTGGCCTCCTCTCAATTCTTCCTCATCATCAGCATGATCATCATGTTGTGGGGATATGTGATCACCCTGGATAATATCGACAAGAATGTCGCCCGTAACGTGGAATTGATGAAATCACTTCTCGACACCATGGATAAAGGACAGAAATAGCGTTGTGAGGGTGTGTATTTACGCGAGTACTGCACTTCCGGAATCATCAGGCGGCGCTTTTTTCTGGTACTCCCGAATCGTGAATGCCTGCAATGAAAGCAGAAAATATAGAAGGACGACCCCCCCATACTCCTTCTCTTGATGGACCATCCGCCTCCACACGCCTTTTCCCGCTCACCGGTCGAGGAGGTCATATGTCGCTGCACTCTCGGACGTGATGCCGGATCACTCTCCATGAGTATCCCGGGACCCTACCCTGGCTGGCCGCACATCAGGGAGAGGATCAGGGAGATGATTGCCGGTGCAGAGGATATCTCCCGGATCACCGGGTGCATGCTCCAATATACCGACCTGATCCCTGTCCCTCAGAGTATGGACCTGCCCGGGATGAAGGATATCGAACAGCTCCTCTCCGGGAAATACAATTGTCACACTGTACAGGACGAGGTCATGCTTTTTCGCACACACATCCCCGGCACTGCGGGATCAATCCGTTCACATCTCAACAGGCCCGGAAAACCTGTGTGGACCCTGGTTTTTTCTATTCAGACTGAAGGACCGGCCAGGTTTGCCTCATGCGAAGACCTGTTGGACTGGTTCGACGATGCCCGGGCCGGGATCCACGCACTCTTTGACATCATCGTCCCTGAAGAGATCATCCAGGCTCTTAAGTAATGCATCCCGGCAAGGGTCTTCTCCGGAGATTTGGGGAAAATTTGTCTGAAAAAGGCCCGAAGCAGTGGTGACTGCCGGTCACCTCATGTATTCAAAAGGGAGCTGCTGGTACACTTCCCGTGCCACATGCCGCAAGGGAATTCCCAGTTCCCGCGCAATCTGTTTCAGATCTTCATACTCGGGTTTGACCGCAATGACCTTTCCGAGGGACCTGGAAATTTTTATACGCACGGTAAAAGGTTGATTGCGAACCAAAACCCTGATCTTTTCGTTCACCCTGTCGGCGACAAGGCGGGGCTCCTCGCGTATCCGGACACCCAATGTCCCGGTCTCATCCATCAGGAGCCTGACGAGCGGGAGGTAGTCCTCCCGGGTGGTGATCACGGACAGCACATTGACAGGGCGGTTCTTCTTACCCTGCGCGGACGTGATAAAGACATCCACCGCCCCGGCCGAAAAGAGTCTCTCGCGCGTATACCCGATCGTCTCGCCGTCCACGTCATCGAGGTTCGTTTCAAGCAGGACGATCCGCTCTTCAGTCAGATCATCAATCTCCCCCTCGACGACCCGGAGGATGCGGCAACTGGATCCATGATCCCCTGCACCTGCACCATACCCGGTGCGCAGGGGGGTCATGGCCGGAAACAGGGTTACCACGCGGGCAAGATTCGCAAGCAGGGCTGCACCGGTCGGTGTCGTGAGTTCCATGGAGAGAGCACTATCGGATACCGGCATGCGGTGGCGTGCGCAGATCTCAAGGGATGCCGGGGCAGGCCCCCCCACGTCACNNTAGGGGTGGTATAGATGGGGCAATCCAGGAGGCCTGCTTCTTCAAGGAGCGCGAGAGGGCCGAGGATATCAAAGATCGTATCAAGAGATGCGAAAGTCTGGCCCGTTGCGGTCTCCGGGTGAAACCGGTCCTTTACCGAGATGAGATCGTTGAGAATAGCATGCGCCATCGCCGTCCCGGACGGCGAGAGCCCGATGGTGGAGATAACCTCGTTCAATTCGCGTGAAACATCAGTGCCAGGCCCATCATCCTCCACTATGGCTACCGAAATACATGCGGCACTGCATGGCAAGACCGTCCGCTCAACCGAGATTTCGAAGGTGGAACAACGGGAAAGTCCCGTGATTGCATCAGCAACTTCCTGAAGGGGTTTTTCCGAACCGGTGAGATCGCAAAGGGCAGCACAGAGCATATCCCCTGCAATCCCCCCGGTCCTCGGATCAATGAGAAGCGCCTTCATTCATTGTGGCGGGAACGGTTCATTGATCTTCGCATAGACCCGCTGTGCAAGCTTGG
>DUGV01000054.1:207-7669 GCA_013331225.1 Methanolinea sp. | reverse complement strand
CAGGGGACCGTAGTGGCCAAAGTCCGCCGGCCACCACTCCTGCGAATCAGTCATCAGCGCCCGAAGATCTTTCTTCACGGCGGCCAGGTCAAGTTTTTTGAATTCCTCGGCATAGTCAAAATCCCTGTCCATCGGGTTGGACAGGGGAGAGTGCTGGTGGAGAACCTTCAGGTCCAACTGGTGAGGCCACCAGTCCCGGACGGACATGGATCTTCCGGTCGCCTGTTGGCGTGTGCCTCCCTTTACTGGTTTCTTTGTGTCTTCAGTCATCACATCGTCTCTCCTCTTGTTGTATGGGTCATTTCACTGTGGGGCGTGAAATCCTCCGCTGTGCATCTGGTTCACAGTTGCCGTATTCAAGGCTGAAGGAGAACAGGGCCCTTCTGGCCCGAGGTACGGGTGTTTTGGTAATCCCAGTTTAAAACCCCCTCTGGTGAATGGTGAAGGTATTCTTCACCACATCCATTCCTCACGTGAGTAATTCAGGCACCGGCACTTTAAGCATTTGGTTCACGGAAAGTCAGGACAGGTGACTGGGCGCACCATCCCAGAGTCTCAACCTATATCCCATCTCAATTCCAACTCCCTCCACTGCATAATGGGAGACCGTGAAAGAACATGCGTGACACCGCACCCGCGATGAACGACCAAAATAGCACTTCTTCGGAGAGCACATGGAGATGCACTGTCTGCGGATTTCTCCACAGGGGCGAGCGCCCGCCAAGGGGGTGCCCCAGGTGCGGGAGCCCGACACCGGAATTCCTACCGGCAGGAGAACGCACCTGGCTCACGTACGACGGCGAACCATTCGACGTCCTCCTTGTCAACGGGAGCACCCATCGGGCCCACAACACCTCGTACATGGTCGACATTGCAGAGAGAGAACTCGAATCGAGGGGCGTGAGCTACCGGAGGTTCAACCTGAGCGAGTACACAATCGACCACTGCTGGTGCTGCTACAGCGTGAAGGCGGAGTACTGCACGTATCCCTGCAGGAACTCCCAGGACGACATGCCCGCATTTCACCAGATGCTTGCGACCGCCAAGGCAGTCATCGTTGCCTCTCCCATCAACTGGAACAACATGTCCGCCCGGCTCAAGGATTTCCTCGACAGGACCACCTGCATGCAGAACCTCTTCCACCTGGACAGGCCCGGTCTGACCGACGGGAAGGTCATCGGGATCCTCATCTCCGGCCACGAGGACGGGGCGATCAAGACCGCGCTTGACATCTCCCTCGTATTCGAGCAGATGGGATATATCCTGGCACCTTTCGGGATCGCGTTCAGGACGCATGGATCGCAGTATAACAGCGGCACTGATGCGGAATTCTTCAGAAACGACGAAATGATAAAGAACGATGTACGGGGAGTCGTCTCGAACGTGGTCGAGCTGATGCTGCTTGACCTGGAGTCGCGCCTGAAAGGGAGGCTGGTGCCGGTGTCGGAGTGATCCAGAGAGAGAATAGGGACAGAATTCGAGAGGATTTGAAGGAGTAATCAGATTTTTTTTATTATCCAAGAGGTATCTCCCTGGTATTCCCCTCAGCAGGGCAGGGAACAGGAGAGATTCCGAAACGCTCCTGTCGGGACATGCATCTCGAACCGTGCCCCTTTGCCAAAGACCCCCGTCTCAATGATAGAGATCCCGGTAATCCCGAGGATCTCCCGTGACAGGAAGAGCCCAAGTCCGGTGTGGTTCCCAAACCCGCGCTCGAATATTTTTTCCTTCTTCTCTCCGGGGATGCCTGTCCCGTTGTCCTCGTAGATGATGGCAAGGTGATCCTGATTCTGTTCGCACCTTACCGAGATAGCCGTCACATGACCCCCATGCCGCATGGAGTTATCGAAGAGATTTGAGAAGACATTTTCAATCATGGGATCTGCATATATTTCGGCGTTTGAACACGTGCTGATGAGAGGGACCCCCCATTGCTGCAGTTTATCTATGATGGCGGCAAGGGAAAACCAGGCGGGTTCGTGCATCCCGATCTCCTGGTAGGTCCGGGTAAACTCGATTTGTCTTGCAATCGTGGCCCCTGCGTGGTCAATTTTCAGAAGGATATCAGAGATATCCCCATCGGTTTCTTTCTCCATCGCGATCTGTGCAAGCCCCCGGAGGAGGGTCACCTGGTTTGCAACATCATGCCGTGTAATGCTTGAAAGAAGTGCGATCTTCTTGTTGATCTCCTTCATCGACATCTCCGCCTGCTTGCGCTCGGTGATATCAAAGAAACTGACAAGGCTTGCAGAGACATTGCCGTGCCGGTCAATGACAGGAGTGCCAAACACTTCCAGATGCGCACGGGTATTATCGGGGCGCACGACTATCATGTCATCGACGTGGCTCACCTCCCCTCTCATCCCCCGTATGATGGGCATCTCGTCGGTGGGGTATTTTCTACATGTGCCTGCCTTGAAGGCCTCGTATACTTCCGCGAGGTTTTCTTCGGTCGCATCCGGTAGGACACCCCTGCCAAGGAGACGGGTTGCCTCCCGGTTGGCGATAATCGGTTTACCCGTCGGCGCTTCAACCATGAAGATGCCGATCGGGACACTCTCAAGGAGTGTCGTGAGGATCCGGTTACGGCTGTCGAGCTCCTCGCCCCTGATGCGTATATCCTCCTCTGCTCTCTTGCTGTCCGTGATGTCAACCGCCACCCCGCGATAACCCATCACTTCACTGTTGCAAAAAATTGGGCTCGTATAGACCTGTGCCTGGAACCTGCTTCCGTCTTTCCGGATGACGGTATAATCAGGTCGTTCGTAGGGCTCTCCTGCACGGATTTTTTGAAGTGTATCCTTCAGGCACCCATGCTGTGAGGGTTCGATTAATGACAGGGACTTCATCCCGTGTGCAAGATCATCAGGAGAATACCCAAGAGTATCATGTGCCTTCCGGTTCAGATACGTGATATTTGACTTTCGGTCTGTTTCAAATACCATCAGGGGAAGGAGCTCTGCAAGATCATGAAAGCGTTTTTTACTTTCCTCCAAGTTCTTTTCGGTCTCCTTTTGCTCCGTAATATCGTGGGAAATACCCATCACACCCGTGATTGCACCCCTGATATCCCTGATCGGGAGGAGACAATGGTCGAACCAGCGAGGTGATCCCCTAAAATTGATCTGCCCAACACTCCGGGATCCATTCCCAGTCTTAAAGACCCTATCGATTGCGGATCGCTGATGTGCTGAGAGATCCGGAGGGAAAAATCTGTCCCTTTTTCGCCCGATGACCTCATCGATTGAGAATCCCAGCATCTCTGCAGCAGCCCTGTTGACATAGGAGACCCGGTCCTCGCGATCCACCATGAATATGAGATCAGGGGAGATCTCTGAGAAGTTGTGATACCATTCCTTTTTCTCTCGCAGTTCCCGAAGAGCCTCCTTGATATCAGTGATATCCCTGCCCACTGACTGGTATTCAATGAGTGTTCCTCCTGCGTCGAAGATCGCACGGTCACTCCATCTCTGCCACCGTATGCTGCCATCCGGCATGATGATCCGGTGTTCAATACTTCCCACGGGATTTTCCTCTGTCAGGGATTCGAAGAACTGCTGTACACGTTCCCTTTCCTCGTCAGGAATCACGGGCTTGAACCTGTGCCCGAGGATCTCTTTGCGCGTGAACCCGAAATACCTGCAATAGGCATCATTGACAAAGACGTGCGTGCCGTCCGGTAGAAACCGGGAGATAAACTCGGTCTGGTCTTCGACCACGTTCCGATACTGCTGCTCGCTCTCCGCGAGGGTCTCTTCAACCATGATCCGCTCAATTGCTGCCCCTATCTGCGTCGCAATCGTCGCGAGGGCAACACGCCTGTTCCCAGGGATCTCAATATCCTTATGCGAGGTGACATTCAGACAGGAGATACTTTTTCCACCCGAAGTGATCGGGATTACTGCAATGGACAGGATTCCCTCCTTCTCTGCCTCGGGTGTGTGATATGAAACCTCCAGATCTCCGTAGGGGATGAAGAGGGGAGTGCCCTCCCTGATAATCCGTGCAGTGTCAGACGTCGGGGGGTAATGAGAGACACTCTTCACGAACGCGTCTCCTAGGTTGATTGAAGTAATAAGGTTCACTGCCCCCGTTCCCCTGTCAACGAGATAGATTCCTCCTGAATCCATCCCGGATACATCTATTGCCGCCTTAAGACAGGTCTCCAGCGTATCGTGCAATCCCCGCACCTTCTGGAGTGCAAGGCCGAGATTGAGCTCGGCCTGCAGGATGGATTCCTGTTCCTTCCGCTCTGTGATATCACGAAATGTTCCCTCGACCCCGAGGATGTTGCCTTCTTCATCGTAATAGAGGTGGCTGCTTGTCTCGACACACACGGGGGTGCCATCCTTCTTCCTGAGCATTACCTCGAAGTTTGTCACTTTGCCATTCAGGGAGATTTCCTCGAGGAGAGGCTGCCGGTCCGAAGGATTGAAATAAAAATCATCCGCGATATTCCGTCCAATGCATTCCAGGAGATCGCCATAGCCAAGGAGCCTTGCCCACGACTGGCTGGCCCTTGTAAGCCGGCCCTGGACGTCACTCCTGTAATATATGTCCTGGATCTGGTCGAGCAGGTGTGCATATTCCCGGTTGGCGGAGATCAGTTGCTGTTCGGCCTTCTTCTGCTCGGTAATATCGGTGAGGAAAGAGAGCGACGCAGGGCTGTCTGACCACTGAATCCGTGTCGAGTTGATCCAGACCCATCTTTCCTCACCGTCTCCCCTGGTTATCCTGAATGTGTATCCTGTGTGGGGTACCTCTCCCCTCATCCGCTGGAGATGGCGGTTCAGTACTTTCCCGCGATCTTCGGGATGAATGAAATCTGTGAATGGCTTCGAAGTGAGGATATCTGCAGGGTAGCCAAGAAGCCTGATCAGCGCAGGATTGACATGCACCATGCGGTCACCCTGCGCCACAAGGATGCCTTCAGTCGCAGTCTCAAAGAGGAGCCGGTAATTCTGTTCACTCTCGCGAATCTTCTCCTCAGCCCTTATGCGATCGGTGATATCGACAATGATTCCCCTCACGCCGACAATCCTGCCATCCTCTACCACGGGAGAGGAATAGATAGAGACAGGAAACGTACTGCCGTCTTTCCGGAGTGCCCTGTACTCCCTCGTTTGCTGTTCAGGAGATCCTTTTTCCAACACATTGCGAAACGCGACTTCAGCCCGATTCCGATCATCGGGCATGACCATGTCCATGGCATTCACTCCCTTCCGGAGATCCTCCTCGGAATACCCGAACATCTCGAACGCAATCCGGTTTGCATACGTCACTCTGCCATCGGCATCGGCTTCGTAGATTACCTGAGGTAACATCTCCGCAAGTTCACGAAAGCGCCTTTCGCTCTCGTTCAGAGCATCCACCACTTTTTTTCTCTCGGTGATTTCGCGGATCGACTCGATGGCGCCGACGACCTCCCCGTGGGTATTATAGAGAGGCGATGCGGTAAACCAGAGGGCCGCACCGAGGCCGTTGTTGAAATGGGGGATCGTAATCTCGGAGAACAGGTTCTTTCCTTCGCGCTGTATGAGTGGATATTTGGCAGCGGTAGCCGGGTCGTCTCTTCGCACGAGGTCGATGAGAATCGGTCGTCTCTCGTGGTAAAAAGGAATGGCATATTCATAGTTGCCTTTCCCGATGATGTGTTCGGCCTTCACCCCGGTCATCCTCTCTATAGCCCGGTTCCATGCAATCACCACTCCGCTCTTGTCGATGGCAAACGTCGCGTCGGGCAGGAAATTGAGGATATCTGCCTCCCGTCGCTCATGGTCCCGAATGCGTATCTCCGCCCGCCTCTGCTGGACTGCCTGCCGGACCTTGTGTGCAAGCTCCGCAAACTGAGACCCGGGTTCCCCACCCTTCTGGAGATAGAAGTCAGCACCCTCGTTCAACGCCTGGATGACGATCTCTTCACGACCACGCCCGGTAAAGATGATGAAGGGAATTGGATTACCCGAAGCACGGACCTCTTTTAAGAAATCTATCCCGTTCATCACCGGCATCTGGTAATCAGAGATGACTGCATCGTAATTTCCTTTTTTGATGAGCTCAAGAGCATCTCTCGCAGATGTTGCGGTCTCAACGTGAAATTCGCCATGCCTTTCCAGGTACAGCTTACTTACCTCGAGAAGCCCTGGTTCGTCATCAACATAGAGGACGGTTATCATGGTTGTTGGTACATTGCATCATTATTCCGGAGTGTATTGATAGTTACTCTTTTGGTAATTCTTCTGGAAAGGGATACTCTGGTGAAGTGCAATTTATACACCTTACAGGGAGAATCATCCGGTTCCCCGGCTCACTATCTCCCGCCTGCACTCCCATTTCATTCAATGTTGCACTTTGAAACTATCCTGATTCTTGATTGCTTTCAATTCACCGTTATTTCCCACCTGTCTTTATTCCCAGTCAGATCCTTCTCGACCCCGGGACAGCAAACCCTGCTCTCCTGCCAATACATTGTGCAGGAATGAACCAAAACCACTATTGGGTGGGAGATTTCAAGCTGATCAAAGTGGTTCTGAATGAGACCTGTGTGGTACGTACTCCTGGCAGCGGTGCTGGCAGGCATCCTCTTCTCCTGCGGGTGCACCTCGCAGCCGACATCATCAACCCAGGCGGGGGCGGCAACCACGAGTGTAATCTCTGCAGTGGAGACCTCCCCTGACATGCTTCCTGTCATTGCCCTGCACCTGTCAGACTTCCCCGAAGGCTTCGAGCTGATTTATGCGGGAGATACCGAACCCCCGGCAGAGAGCACGCTCCTTGCCGACCCAGCCTACCGTGGGGGCTACTCGTTGACGGTGAGCAACGAGAGTTCTGATTTTCCCACGGGAGAACTTGTCGATCAGATTGTCCTCCTTTACTCCCGGCCCGTGACCCGGGAGCGCCTCGCCGAAGTCTTTACGGAGAACTACCCCGAGCTCTCCACCTGGCCCCTCACGACGCTTGAAGATCCCGGGATAGGGGATGCCAGCATTGCGTATCACTTCACGTACCCTGACACCACGCTCTCAGGGTATACCATCGCCTTTGGCAGGAAAGACGTCTACCAGATCCTCACCACGATGACAGGGGACGGCACTGCGGACTACGATTTCCTGAAAGGGATCGCCGAAAAGGCCCTCGCAAAGATCCCCTGAAATGTAACGGTCATGCCTGAAACCAGAAGCGCAGACGCACCCGGAAGGCCGGACAGGGAGAACCGGGGAGACGAGCATGTCATCGAGGCGATTGGAAAATGCCGGATCGTGATACGGAACGGGCGTGTCACGGAAGTCGGCCAGCCCGCGATCAGGGACTGCCCCCTCGCGAAGCGGTTTGCCTGCCCCATCCCTTCGATCGACCAGGAGGCGGTGAAGGCGAACATCGAGCACCGGATCGCCTCCTTCGGAATGTGCACCCCGGATCGGGTCGTGCTGGAGACCAGGGAGTTCGTCGGTTTCGGCGCATC
>DUGV01000054.1:0-194 GCA_013331225.1 Methanolinea sp. | reverse complement strand
GGGGCGGGGACCGTGGTCGTGACCACCCCCGCTCTCGTCCAGGGGATTGGCGGGAGGATGTCGGGGCTCGTCTCGACTACCCCATATCCCGAGGTCATCCGGCGGATCGAGGAGTGCGGAGGTATCGTCGTGGACAGGCGATACGCCAGGATCGACCAGGCAGCCGGCACAAGGCGTGCGTACAAGGAAGGACA
>DUGV01000279.1 GCA_013331225.1 Methanolinea sp. | reverse complement strand
CCATGGCGCGGGCAGCACTCTGCTGAAGCTTCTTCTGCACGTCCCCGGGGAGCCGGCGCATCTCGTCACGGTCCTTCGCGAATCCCTCTTTCTGGGCGGTCTCGAACATGTAGGTCCCGAAATTGAGGGATCGGTAGGTGATCCCTTCCCCTTCCAGGACTTTCAGCGCACCGGTGACGACGGTGGTCTTGCCAACCCCCGGGACACCGGTCACGATCACTCTCCTTCCAGTCATTCTCACTCCTTCCCGAAAAATGTCCGCATGAAGGGGTACATCTCCATGATCTGCTGGCNNGCTGGCTTGCGATCTCCTCGTAGAGCCGGTAAGTGATGGACACCGTCAGTAAAAGACCCGTCCCGCTCACCGCCCCGATCACACCGAAGAGGTTTGCAAACACGGAGAGGACCCCGATGAACACGCCACCGATTACAGTGACCCTCGGGATGTACCTGTCGAGGTACTTCTCCAGCACCTGGGGGTTCCTCCGGTATCCCGGGATTGACATCCCCGAGTGCTGGATCTGACGGGCCACGTCCTTTGAGTCCATTCCCGCGGTCTTGATCCAGAACAGGGCGAAGATTGCGCCACCGATCACCACGACCAGGATATCGATCCCCATCCTGGTGAGCACCTCCCAGGGAGCGTGCCCGAGGTCATACAGCCACCACATCCAGTCCGACGGACCGTTGATTGGGGCGAGATACCACATCAGGCCGCTCACGGGAGTGGCGCCCTGGAACGTGCCAAAGATGGTGATCCCGACATTATTGAGGAAGAGCCCGATCATCTGGATGTTCGCCTGCAGCACCCGGACGAGAATCATCGGCAGCACGCTCGCGTAGATCAGTTTTACCGGGAACCTCGCCCTTGCCCCCCGTACCTGTGCATGTGCGAGCGGGATCTCGATCCTCGTGGACTCCACATACACGATGATCAGGAAGATGGCGATGGTGGTGATGAACGCAATCATGTCAGTGCCCATGTACTGGAGGAAATTGGCGCCGTCCATGATGACCGCGGCTATCCGGGGGAAGAACCCTACAGGGTATTGATCGCTGACAGGCGCCCAGTTTATGAACCCGTTGATAATGGCCTGGGATATCCCGGCAATGATGAAGAGCCCGACCCCTGATCCTATGCCCCACTTGGTGACCACCTCGTCCATGAATACGATCAACACCCCTCCTATACACACCTGCAGGAAGATGATGAACGAGACGAGGAACAGGTTTCCACCGAAGAATGCATCTGCGATCACGGGATCCGGCATCAGGAAACCGCCCACTAGGTTCGGGGCGGCCTCGATGATGATCATCACGAAGATGAGAAGCTTTTGCAGGCCCATGTACTGGATCTGGCCTTTCATCTCGCTCGTGTCGATGTGGATCAGGTCGGCCCCTTTCAGCAGCTGCAGCACGATGGATGCGGTCACGATGGGACCGATACCAAGCTGCACGAGAGACCCGCTGGCACCTGCAAGGAGGGCGCGCCAGTAGAAGAAGATATCCTGGGAACCCGGGTCGAGGCCGAAGAGCGGGATGTTGGTAAGCACAAAATACAGAATCAGGATCCCTGCAGTCCAGACCAGCTTGTTTTTGAAGTGGACGTGGCCTTCAGGCCCTTTTACAGTGGGCATCGCTGCGAGCAGCGGTTCCATTCGGTCCAGAAGTTCTCCCATTTTTTCACCACAAAAAGGGATTAGATAACCAGGGCCTGGCCACCCATCGCCTCTATCTTCTGTTTTGCCTGTCCTGAGAATGCACGCGCGGACACGTGCATCTTCCGTGTGACTTTTCCGTTGCCAAGTATCTTATCGATACCGATCTGATCCGTGAGGATGACCACTGCGTCACCCTCGCGGGAGGCCATGCCGGCCGCAATGAGCTCATCGACCATCTCGTCGAGCCTGCCCACAGAGAGGGCATTTTGGGCTGCCGAAGTCTGGTTGACAAAACCATGCTTGCCGTTGTGCACTTCCCCATACACCAGGAAATGGGAGAACCGGTGGTCGCGGTGACCGGCGCGGCCCCTGCCGCCCCGGTTCCCTGCACCTCTCCTGTTCTTGTGGGTGCCTCCACCGCATGTCCTTGAGCCACGGAATTTGGATCGCTTGTTCACTGGCATTGCTTCACCTCATCTTGTACAGGAGCTCGTTGATCTCCCTGCCGTAATATCCAAGGGCCCCGCCCTGCGGGTATGTCCTCTTGATGGTGCGGTATCCCTTCCGGGGAGGGTGGAGCCTGAGTACCGGTTTAACGCCGGGAATATCCGACAAGCGGGCTTCCCCTGATGCAAGGGCCCTTGCAAAGTCCCTGATGCCAGGGTAGGTGGAATTTTCCTTCACGTACTCGTCGGTGAGGGGCCTGTTCCCTTCAACCCTGCCCCTGGTGCGAAGGACAGTCTCGACGGTCTCGTCATCCACCTCGCCATAGGCCACGAAATCCTTGACCTTCCTTATCATCCCGAGGTACTCCGGGGTATCCGGGACCAGCACGCAGTGGTTGATGTGGTGCAGGCGGAGCATCTTCAAGGTATCCTTGATGTCCCGCCGTGTATTCACTACCCCGCGGACCTGCACGATTGCGTACATTACTCCTGGCCTCCCGTGCGGATCATGTTAGTCGCCTTCAGCGCGTTGAAGGTTGCCTTGGCGAAGTTGATCGTGGTCCTGGTCTGGCCGCGGGAGAACGTCCATACGTCACGGATGCCCGCCAATTCCAGCACTTTCTTGCTGATCTCCCCTGTCACGAGGCCGATGCCCTGGGGCGCCGGCTTGAGGGTGACCCGCACACTGCCTGCCGCACCTTCCACCATCATGGGGATGGAGTGGGTGGTATCGCAGCCGCATTCCCAGCTGCCGCAACCCCTTCGCACTTTTATCAGGTTGGTCTTGGCATCCACGATCGCTTTCTTGATCGCCTCTCCCACCTGGGAGTCTTTGCCCTGCCCGAACCCTATGTAGCCATTCCTGTTCCCGACCGCCACCACGGCGCGGAACTTCACCCGGCGGCCGGAGTCGGTCATCCGCTGCACCATGGTGATGTCAAGGACCTCGTCCTCGAGGTCAGGGAGGAAGGCATCGACAATGCCGGGCTCCTTGATGGGGCGGCCGCTCTCCAGCACCTGGTCGATGCTGGTCAGCTC
>DUGV01000196.1 GCA_013331225.1 Methanolinea sp. | reverse complement strand
ATGATCGCGAGATCGCGCTCCTCGAGGAGTACGGTCAGGTATACCTCCTCGAGCACACCATGAACGCCGCAGGCAACGTGATCATGGCAAATGACTCCTTTGCGGCGGTGCACCCCGATATGCCAAGGGAGATGGCGGGGGAAGTGGGAGAGTTCCTGGGAGTCCGGGTGTTCCCCCTCACCCTTGGCGGCATCAAGACAGTTGGGATGGCTGGAGTCGCCACCAACAAGGGGGTGCTTGTGCATCCTCGCAGCTCGAGGGCCGAGATCCAGGTGCTGGAGCAGGCAGCGGGAGTGCCGATCGGTACCGGATCGGTAAACTGTGGCGTCGGCCTTGTCGGGACAGGCCTCCTGGTAAACGGGCATGGCTATGCGACAGGGCTCGAAACCACCGGGTTTGAACTTGGAAGAGTAGAGGACGTATTTGGATTTTTGGAGTGATGAGAGAATGGCGGATCAAAAGTATGAGGTAAAAGGCGATTTCAGGATGGGAGACGAGTGGCGCCCATACGCGAAAGTGGTGGAGGCCCCGAACGCTGCCCAGGCAAAAGAGCGGACATTTGCCCTTATCGGGAGCAAACACAGGCTGAAAAGAAGTTATATCACCGTGCAGTCCATTACTCTTCTCAGTGGTGAGTAAGGTGGAAGGGATTGACCCGAGGGAGCTGCAGTCGCTCCAGCTGTACCTGAACGAATACCGGCAGCAGGCCGAGATCTTCTCACAGCAGCTGGCCCTTCTTGAAGAAGGGAGGGTGGAGGCGCTGGCCGCGATCGATGCGATAACAGGCATAAAGGAGTCGTCCGAAGATACCGTACTCCTGCAGATCGGAGGGGGCGTCAGTGTCCGGGCCCGGATTGAGGAGCCAGAACGAGTGCTCCTCAACATCGGGGCCGACGTCGTGGTAGAGCAATCAACGGAGGCGGCGGTGGAATACCTCAAGGATCGCCTCACCGAGATGGACGCCTCTGCCAAGAAGGTCATGGAGACCCTCGACCAGCTCAGGTACCAGATGAATGAGATTGCCCGCCGCCTTGAAGCCGGGTACCAACAGTACCAGATGCAGCAGGCCCGGCCGGTCCAGGGCGAAGAATTGGGATAATGCGGCCTGCCGGGGGTGCGTGATGTTCGAGGGGCTGCGGGCAAGGCTCCAGAAGGTCCAGGGAACGCTGGAGAAGAATATCGCAAAGACTGCATCTCCGGCCGATACTGCGGCTGTCCCTGAGGAATGCGAGGGTGCGGTATCCGGGAAAGACCCTTCCCTGATTGCGAAGGTCAAAGTTCTCATCACCGATCGCGAATTTTTCATTGCCGAGAAGGATATCGAAGAACCGCTTTTCGAACTGGAGATGATTCTCCTTGAGAACGATGTCGCTCTCCCCGTCACCGACGAAATACTCACGCGGGTAAGGGCGGATCTCACCGGGAAGCGGAGGAAGATCGGAGAGTCCGTTGACGAGATTGTCGTCACCGCGCTGAAGGGAGCGTTACTCGGGGTACTCGGTGAAGGCTTTGATCTTCTTGCGTATATCAGGACCCACGAAAAACCGGTGAAGATCCTCTTCACCGGGGTGAACGGAACCGGCAAGACCACCACGGTTGCAAAGGTGGCATCGTACCTGAAGAAGAATGGCTGCTCGGTGGTCATCGGTGCAGGCGACACTTTTCGTGCCGGGGCTATCGAGCAGATCGACGTGCACGCAGGAAGGATTGGGATCAAGGTGATCCAGCACCAGGCGGGCGCCGACCCTTCGGCAGTCCTCTACGACACGGTCCAGTACGCAGAAGCGCACCGGGTGGATGCTGTCCTTGCCGACACTGCAGGAAGGTTCCACAACCGCGCAAACCTCATGAACCAGCTGGAGAAGATCCGGAGAGTGATGAAGCCGGACCTGGTCGTGTACGTGGACGAGGCCGTTGCTGGCAACGATGCCGTGGTGAGGGCATTCGAGTTCGAGAAGACAGTCGGGGCGGATGCGGTCGTGCTCACGAAGGCCGACATGGACTCGAAGGGGGGTGCGGCGATCTCAATCGCCCACACGATTGGAAAGCCGGTAATGTTCCTCGGGGTGGGCCAGGGCTACGATGATATCATCCCCTTCTCCCCCACCCGAGTGGTCGACGAGCTCCTGGGGGTAGAGGCCTGATGCTGGACAGGCTGGGGACTTCCCTCAAGGACGCTCTGAAGAAGCTCGCGGGAAAGACCGTGGTCGACCGGGCCGCAGTCGAAGAACTCGTAAAAGACCTGCAGCGGGCGCTCATCCAGGCCGATGTGAACGTGAAGATGGTGATGCAGCTCTCCCAGGCCATCAAGACCCGGTCCCTTGAGGAGCAGCCCCCGAAAGGCATGACGGTGAGGGAGCACGTGCTCCGCATCGTGTACCAGGAGCTCGTACGGCTGGTAGGCTCTGCAGGCGAGGCGAGACTTGAACCCCAGGTCATCCTGATGGCAGGACTCCAGGGGAGCGGAAAGACCACCACCACCGCAAAACTTGCGCGGTACTTCCAGCGGAAGGGTCTCCGGGTCGGGGTGATCTGCGCCGATACCTTCCGCCCGGGTGCCTTCGAGCAGCTGAATACCCTCTGCTCCCGGATAAACGTGTCCTGTTTTGGGGACCCAAAGGAAAAAGACGCGATCAGGATAGTGCGCGAAGGCCTCCCCGCGATGTCCGGAAACGAGGTCGTGATCATCGATACACAGGGACGGCATGCCCTCGAGGCAGAGCTGATCCAGGAGATCATCGACATCCAGAAGATCGCCTCCGCACGGCACCGCTGGCTCGTGATCGACGCTGCCCTCGGTCAGCAGGCAGCCGAGCAGGCCCGCCGGTTCCACGAGGCGATCAATATCGACGGGGTCATCATTACCAAGATGGACGGGACCGCCAAGGGTGGCGGGGCGCTCTCCGCGGTGGCCGAGACGAGGTCAGGGATCGTGTTCATCGGAAGCGGGGAGACGAGTGACGACCTGGAACGCTTCGAACCCGATGGGTTCATATCGCGCCTCCTGGGCATGGGGGACTTGAAAGCACTCGTCGAGCGGGCTGAGGAGACCATGGCCGGCCAGGAGGTCGACGTGAATGCCATGCTCCGGGGCAAGTTCTCGCTGCGGGACATGTACCAGCAGCTGGAGGCGGTGAACCGCATGGGACCGCTCAAGCAGATTATGAGTATGCTCCCCCTCGGGAACATGGAGATCCCCCAGGACGCGTATGACGTCACCAGCACCAAGATGCAGCGCTA
>DUGV01000015.1 GCA_013331225.1 Methanolinea sp. | reverse complement strand
GTGTTCCCGGTGACGAAGATCTTCTCGCCCGGTATCCCCTCGCTGCGAAGGTATCCTGCTGCGGTCTCTGTGGGTGCGAAGAGGAGGTCGCTCACGTGGTCCGCGACGATCCGGTTGATCTCCTCGGGCATCCGGCGGTCGAAGGACCGGAGGCCAGCCTCGACGTGGCCGACCGGGACATGGAGTTTTGCTGCCGCGAGCGCTCCCGCAAGCACGGTGTTCGTGTCGCCCTGGACGAGGACCGCACCGGGTCGGTGCTCCATAAAGACGCGCTCGGCACCCGCAAGGATCTTTCCTGTCTGCTCCCCGTGCAGGCCCGAGCCGGTGTCAAGGTTGAACTGCGGGGCCGGCAGTTCCAGGTCCTCAAAAAAGACCCTGTCCATCTCGTACGAGTAGTGCTGCCCGGTATGGAGGAGGTAGTACGGGATCTCCAGTCGCCCGCACTCCCGTATGAGGGGGGAGAGTTTGATGACCTCGGGGCGGGTGCCGAGCACGAGGCAGATCATGATCACTCTGAAGGTAGGGGACTGAAGGATAAAAAGGAGGAGGAGGGACTGCCGCCCCGGATGGTCGATGCGGGCTCTTCCCTCCCTGTGCCAGTCAGGAGTTCATGCCGGCTCGCGTTTCCGTGTGGCCAGGTGGGATGGGACCACACCTGTTCACCGGTGTTCGTAGTTCCGCTCGTAAAACGACTGGTATTCCCCCGAGATCACTCTCTCCATCCAGTCCTGATGGTCCAGGTACCAGCGGACGGTCTTTTTTATCCCGTCAGGAAACGGGGTTGCAGGCTCCCACCCGAGTTCCCGGGAGATCTTGGTCGAGTTGATCGCATACCGCTGGTCATGGCCGGGCCGGTCTTTCACGAACTGGATCAGGCTCTCGTTGATCCCGGGGTCCCCAGTCTCCTCCTGCAGGATGGAAAGGAGGAGTCTCACGATCGCGATGTTCTCCCACTCGTTGTTCCCCCCGATGTTGTATACCTCCCCTGGCTGGCCGGATCTGAGGACCACGTCTATCGCCCGGCAGTGATCCTCGACGTAGAGCCAGTCCCTGACGTTCTTTCCGTCCCCGTAGACCGGAAGCGGGCGGTGTTGGAGGGCGTTTCGGATTATCAGGGGGATCAGCTTCTCGGGGAACTGGTAGGGGCCGTAATTGTTTGAGCAGCGGGTGATCAGGACAGGCATCCCGAATGTGTCGTGGTATGCCTTTGCGATCATGTCCGCGGCGGCCTTGCTCGCAGAGTAGGGGCTGTGGGGGTCGAGGGGAGTCTCTTCGGTGAAATATCCCTCTGGGCCGAGCGATCCGTACACCTCGTCGGTCGAGACCTGGAGGAACCTGCATCCGGGGGTCATGCGTCCGTTCCGTTGCCAGGCGGCCCTTGCCGCGTCGAGGAGGGTGCAGGTCCCGAGGATGTTCGTGCGGAGGAAGAGCTGGGGGTCCTCGATCGAGCGGTCAACGTGGGACTCGGCCGCGAAGTTGACGACGGCATCGATCGCGTGCTCCGAAATGAGCGAGTCTGCGAGAGGGCGGTCGCCGATGTCTCCCCGCACGAAGGTGAACCGCTCCCGCTCTTTCCTTCCAAGCGCCGCGATGTTCTCGAGGTTCCCTGCATACGTGAGAGAGTCGAGGCCTACGATGGATATCTCAGGGTGGGTCCCGAGGACGTGGTATACGAAGTTGCTGCCGATGAACCCGGCGACCCCGGTGACAAGGATATGCGTCATGGAATCCCTCCTATCTCTTCGAGGTACGCACGCGTCGCGTCCTCCCAGGGAGGGAGCTCCTGTCCCCGCACCTCGGCAGCCCCGAAGTTGTCGAGGACCGAGTACGCAGGCCGCAGGGCGGGGGTGGGGAACTCTTCGCTCTTCGCAGGGAGGAGCACGCCCTTCCACCCGGTTGCATCGAGGATGTACTTCGCCCATTCGTACCGGGAGCACGATCCCCCGTTGGTGAGGTGGTACAGCCCGAACTGCCCTGTCTCCAGGAGGCCGAAGGTTGCGTCTGCCAGGTCACGCGTGCAGGTGGGCGAAGAGACCTGGTCGTCCACGATCTTCAGGCGATCGTTCTGGCGGCTCCACTCGATCACCTTCTGCGCGAAGTTGGTGTTCCCGGGTCCAAAGACCCAGGAGGTCCGGATAAGAAAGTAGCGCCTGGAATGGTCGCGGACCGCCTGCTCTCCCAGGAGCTTGCTCTCCCCGTACCTGCTGAGGGGGTTCGGGCGGTCGGCGATGGTGTAGGGGCGGGGGGAGAGCCCGTCGAAGACATAGTCGGTCGAGTAGTGTACGAGGACGGCGCCCGCCTCATGTGCCGCGAGCGCGAGGTTTCGCACCGCGAGGCCGTTGACGAGAAACGCCCGCTTCCAGTCGCGCTCGGCCTGGTCGACGGCGTTGTACGCGGCGCAGTTGATGACCGCGTCGGGGCGGTGGCGGAGGATGGCCCCGCGGACGGCGCCTGCCACGGTGATGTCGAGCTCGCGTGAGGTGAACGGGATGGTATCGTATCCCCT
>DUGV01000094.1 GCA_013331225.1 Methanolinea sp. | reverse complement strand
CTGGTGACAAAGGCTGAGCGGGCGGGGATCGTAACCACGCAGACCGGCAGCCGGAAGATGATCGGGCTGATGCGGGACAAGTACCGCAAGGAGACCGAAGGGATCCTCGGTGCGACAATTTTTGAGGAACTGGTGAAGAAAACCTCCTGATTCCATATCACCGCATCGTTTACCGGCACGCAGAAAGTGTGCACTCCGCAATCCCGCACCCAATGCCGACCCTTTTGTTCTGTGTGCCGGAGGTGCTGCAGGAGACAAGAAATTAACAACGACTATTAGCTTGCCAGTTCCATTTGTGTATGCGAAACACGTATGGCCGCACTTTCCGTTGACATTCTTTGCGATGCCGCTGTCCGCATCCAGCTGCTGGAGCGGTCGATAACCATTGCATTTGCCGATAACACCGTTCGGATAAAATTCCCGACAACCCGCAGGCTTGCGGAGTTTCTCGATGTCCCGCACTATTACGTGCTCCCCTATTTTGCCATGATGGAGCAGGAAGAACTGGTCACCCGTGCAGAGCGGGTGGGGATCCTCACAACAGCAAAAGGCAGCCGGAAGATGATCGAACTGATGCGGGAAAAATACGAAAACGAGGCCCGTGAGATCCTCGGCAGTGCGGTCTTTTCCGAGCTTTTGAAAAGATGCTGAATCATAAAAAACATCCCCATTTTCCAGATTTGTTTTTATAAAATAATTAAAAATGTGAAAAATCAACATTTTCTATTAAAGACCATTTGGTTACCAACTGCTAACCAAATGATGTTAACAAATACCAAAAAGAAACATTAAAAAAGTGCTGATATCTACCTTCATGCCGGTTAATTATGACGAAAAATGTGCATGTTGGATTCATCTCCATAATGTTTATCCTGCTGCTCCTTGCTGCCTGCTTTGCAGGCTGTACAGGTAGCACACAGGATCAGACAACCGCAACCACCGCCCCCACCGGTGTTGCCACCCCTGCTGCAACCAGCGGTGAGAAAGTCCAGGTCAAGGTCTTCCTTGCCGGAAGCCTGACCGGGCCGTTTGAGAAGATCAAGGCAAAGTTCGAGGAGAAATACCCGGGCACGGAAGTCCAGCTCGAACCGGCAGGAAGTGTTGAGTGCATAAAGAAAGTGACGGATAACAAGAAGCCGGCAGATGTCGTGGCATCGGCAGATTATGCACTCATCCCCCAGTACATGGTGCCCAATGATGCGGACTGGTACCTCACCTTTGCAAAGAACTCGATGGTCCTCACCTATGCGGACAAGAGCAAGTATGCCAGTGAGATAAATTCGGACAACTGGTACAAGATCCTTGCAAAGGACGATGTCCGGTGGGCATTCAGCGACCCGAACGCCGACCCCTGCGGGTACCGCACCCCGATGGTCATCAAACTTGCAGAGAGCAAGTATGGGGACAACACCATCTTCAAGACCCTTGTTGAAGACCACAGCAAGATTACCGCGACAAAGACCGGTAATGTCTGGACGCTTGATGCAACCAATCCCTCACCGGATGGGACATCACTGACCATCCGGCCAAAGAGTGTTGAACTCGTCCAGATGGTCCAGGCTGGCGGAATCGACTATGCATGGGAATACCACAGCGTTGCAGTCCAGAACAACCTGAAGTTTATCGAACTCCCCGAGGAGATCGCCCTGTCAGCAGTGAAGTACGCTGACAACTACAAGACCGTCCAGACCAAAGCGGTGAAAGGCAACGGAACAACCAACTATGTCGGTTCCCCGATTGTCTACGGGGTCACGGTTCCCAGGATTGCCGAGCACCCGGACATGGGGCTTGCATTTGTCGAGATGCTGATTGGTCCTGAAGGGCAGGCGATCCTTGCCGCTGACGGCCAGCCCCCGATCGTCCCGGCTGACGCTTTCGGCGCGGTACCTGCATCGCTTGATTCTCTGGTGAACAAGCAGGCTTAACATTCACTTTTTTTTTACTATTCTGAACTACCACACTACAGGAAAATATTATGGAGATCTGTTACAAACCAATCGGGGTCATCCATTCCGGATTCACCGACCAGAAAACAACTCCCATCCAGAGCATCTTCAGCACCGCAGAGGGAACGCTTGAGATATTTCCAGAATATGCTGCCGGCTTAAAGGACCTTGAGGGTTTTTCTCACCTCATCCTGCTCTACCACTTCCACAATGCAGGTGGAATGATGCTCGTCCAGCGCCCGTTTGCTGACGTCAAATCGGAACGCGGGATCTTTGCCATCCGTCACTTCGCCCGGCCCAACCCGATCGGGCTCTCGATCGTCGACCTGATTGGAATTGAGGACAATATCCTCCGCGTCTCCGGAATAGACATTCTTGACAAAACCCCGCTCATTGATATCAAGCCTTATATCTACCCGTTCGACAACCGGTCAAACGTGCGGAGCGGCTGGGTGGACAAACGCGATTTAAACGGCATCAGGGATGCCGGTGCAACTCCGGAAGGGCTAAAAGATCACTGATACAAACCGGACAGGAGAAACGATGGCAGGCACCACAGGGAAACATCGCTGGCTGGAGATCACGGGAAATGCCGGCCGGCTCGACTGGTGCCTGATCGGCTTTGCTATCATCGGGGGCATGCTGGTGCTCCTTCCGCTCCTTGCCCTCATCAATATCACCCTAGGCCAGCTTGCAGACATCCCGTACCTTCTCGCGGTCGCAACCCAGAAACAGGTGGTTGATTCGATCGTCCTGACCTTCGGCGCCGGACTCCTCGCAGTCATCATCCTCGCCATCTTTGGGACGCCCCTCTCGTATGTCCTCGCCCGCACGAACTCGCGCATCAACCAGGTTGTCGAGAGTCTTGTTGACCTCCCGCTGGTCCTTCCCCATACTGTCGCCGGCCTCATGGTCTACATCCTCTTC
>DUGV01000180.1 GCA_013331225.1 Methanolinea sp. | reverse complement strand
ACCGGCGTACTATCGTCATTGGGGGAGGACTGGTCCTGGCGATCGGCGTCCATGGGATCTTCAACCTCATGCTCGAACAAGAATATGCCGGTCTCGCCATTGCCCTTCTGGTTCTCCTCCCGGTAGTGTGGTGGGGTGCGGAGAAGAAAATCCGTGCAGCACTTCTTGGATGCGAATCGCACGAAAAAACAGAATCAATTTAAAAATTTTTATAAGGTTCCCCGCAGTTCTCTTACACGGTTAGTTCCCTATGCTGACTGGTGGTTACATTGGCTGATGAAAAGCGATCTGATCCCAAAAAAGAACAGAAGTCCGGCTTTCCGCAGATGAGTGCAATGCATGTCGTCATTTCGATTGCGGTCATTGTCCTTGCGGTGATCTTCATTGCAAAATTCGGGTTTGGTATGGACCTGATCAGTTAGTCTTCAGGAGAGATGGCGATTGCTAAACCCCGACCGGTTTCCCCGGCACCTGCCACTATCCAGAAGGATGTTGCGATCAGGCCAAGCATCTCGATCCGGCCCGATATGCTACCTTCCTGTGATGCGCCAAAGACCCTGTGCGGGGACACCTGCACCGATATTCAGACGAATGTCAATAACTGCGGTGCCTGCGGAAATGACTGCACATCACGTGACGTGAAGAATGTTGCTGAATATGGTTGCGCCAATGCAAAATGCACGATCACTTCCTGCCAGCCCGGGTACGGCGACTGCATGAACAAGGGTACTACCGATGTTAATGGAGATGGCTGTGAGACGAATCTCATGACCAGTGAGAGCTGGATCTACAACCAGTACTCATCCTATGTTTACCAGCAGAAAGACCCGGAATCAAAGGTCTATTTGGAAAATCCCGCGAACTGCGGCTCCTGCGGGAATAAATGCGAGGGTGGATCAACATTTTTTGGCATTTGTGATAATGGTGCATGCAGGAAGGTGTGTTGGGGAACCTGGCTCAACTGTGATAATTCCTGGGGCAATGGCTGTGAGCAGGCATTTGACGATAATAACTGCGGTGCGTGTGGAGCAAAATGCCCGGCCGACAGTTTCTGTAACAATGGGTGCTGTGTCCTGAAATCAGATCATAGCAAGGCGGTAGCCGATTCCCTTGGTGTCACCTGCAGCGGGAACATCTGGGTCCGGCAGAGCAAATAATCTCCTCATTTTTTTTACCAGATATCAGAGCGCAGGGTATTATCCGTCATGATGAGCGGGCATCTTCGATCGAACCTCCCAGTTTCACCCCGCGTTCATCTCCTTTATGATATCCTCAGACCCTTTGGGCAGGAAAGCCCCATGGTACCAAAGGTCATCCTCCACAACGCGGTCAGCCTTGACGGCCGCATCACGAACTTCCCCGCAGATCTCGAGACGTATTACGCCCTTGCCGCCCGGTGGAACCCTGATGCAATCCTATTCGGGAGCGAGACCGTCCTTGCCGCGGTCCGGGAAAATCCCTCCCTGAACGTCCCGCCGGAACATGAGGAGATGTTCCGCCCACCGGCAGGATCTCCAGATCCCCGCCCGCTGCTGGTCATCGCTGACAGCCGGGGACAGGTGCGCTGCTGGGATGCAATCCGGAAATGGCCGTACATGCGTGATGTCCTTGCTCTCTGTTCCAAATCGACCCCAAAGGAATATCTCGATTACCTTGCTGAACAAAAGATTGGGACGATCATTGCCGGAAAGGATCGCATCGATATGCGGGCTGGCATGGAAGCATTGCATGCACAGCACGGTGTCGCAACCGTCCGGGTTGACAGCGGCGGCACGCTCAACAGCGTGATGCTTGCAACCGGCCTTGTCACTGAGATCAGTGTGCTCATTCACCCGTTCCTTGCCGGAGGCAGACCTGACCCCACCGTATTCGACCCAAAAAAAGCGGGAATCAGCGATCTTCAGGTGCCTCTTACGCTGAAAAGCCACGAAGTTCTAAAAAACGGACTCATCTGGGCCCGGTATACTCCGGTCTCCCCTCCATGAGGGTCCGATCAGGTTTTTTATTCCCCAACCTTTATCATTTTGCCCCGCACACCTCCCACATATGCGACGATTCGTCTGGTGTCTGGCTGCCATCTTCCTGTTGATCCTCATCTGCGGTTGTCTCCAGCCGTCCCCGCAACCCGCGCCGGTGGCAACGCCTGTTCCGGATACGACCGTTGTCCCGACGCGGGATCCCGCGGTGCCCCGGCAGGTGGATTTTGCTGTAACCGAGGCCGGGCCGTATCTCAATATCACCATCACCGGTGGCGCCGATGCTGCCGATATGGTTGCCATGAACATCAGGATCACCAACCAGAACTCCCAGAATGTCCAGCGGACGATCACGAGCCCGATCATCGGTTCGCCCTACATCTTCACCTACCGGGGAGTTGCTGATGCAAGTGTTGTCAATATCGTCGGGACATTCAGCGACGGGTTCCAGCAGACCGTGCTCATGTATTACGTATGAAACCCCAAAACCCGGAAATTTCCCCGGCAAACCATATCGTCACCCTGATGCTGCGTGTCAGGCCCTCGTTTGTCAGCCGGATGCGGCTCGTTGCCCGGGACCTGACCGTCACGTCCCGGGCTGACGATGGCTGTATCATCTTCCTTACCGCAGAATCTGAAAAAGATGAGGGGCTCTTCCTGATCCTATCCACNNAGAGCTCGTTTGCGAACCCGTAAACTACTTCGCCTGGAAGAAGATCTCGTAAAAAAAGGGTATCTGGAGTTTTTATCCCCAGCCATTCAGCTCGGTGATGACAGCGCCATCGGGGCCGTTGTACTGCCACTTTACAAACGTCGGAACGCC
>DUGV01000089.1 GCA_013331225.1 Methanolinea sp. | reverse complement strand
CCTCCACGATGTCCAGGTTCCAGGTGGGTGCCAGACCTCACCAAAGAACGGGCGTGGAGGAGCCGCCCGATGATGGAGGTTTCATTCAGGACTCGGGGGGTATCTCCAGCAACTGGACAAAATGGCCCCCGTGCTCTCCCTCGAATCCACGTGCCCGGAAGATGACGTTCCTTCGCATGTCCCCGTGTCCGGTGAGTGGAACCTGGATGACCTCGTCCTGGTGACCTTCCCCCACCCTGGAGATGGTATTGGCAACGTGCGCCTGCTGCCCTTTCATGACAATGTCAAGGAATGTTCCCCCCATGTGTGTGCGGTCTTTATACTCCTGCCCGGTGAATGCCGATGCAGCATTGTTCCAGAACCGGAGTCTTCCATCGGCCTCGACTTCGAAGTAAAGATGGGGAAAGGCTTCTGCAATCCTGTGGCAGCGGGCATCCGCCTGTGCTGCCAGTACATCGAGGGCTGTTCTCTCCCTCGCATTCCAGGAGTAGGCAAATATGATTCCCCGCTCATCGATCTCTCCGATATTGAACGCCATCTCCACGCTGATCTTCATGCGGTCCTTTCTCGTATGAAATGCCTGCAGGACCATCGACCGGTGCGAACGCAATCGCTCTGTGAACCGGTTCCATTCGTCCCTCGAAAAAAAGGGATCGATGTCCCCGATGGTCAGGCGCATGAGTTCCTCGTGTGTGTATCCGAGCGCACTGCAGGTTGCCTCGTTTGCATAGATGAACCTGCCGCGCGAATCAAGCCAGAAGATCCTGACTGACGCCTTCTCCACAGCCTCGCGGGTGATTTGAAGCGATCTCTCGATTCTCTGCCTCTCTACCGCGAGCCTGATCTTGTGAATGAGTTCTGCGAACTGTGACTTGGGGTCTCCTCCCTTCTGGAGGTAGAAATCGGCCCCGCTGTTCAAGGCCTCGATGACGACATGCTCCCTTCCCCTCCCTGTGAAGATGATGAACGGCGTGCTGTCTCCGAGGTTTCTCAACAGTTTCAAAAACTCTATGCCATCGATCCCTGGCATCTCGTAGTCGGAGACGATCACGTCATAAGATCGTTCCTTGAGCATCTCTATTGCCTGCTCTGTGGAGAAACAGGTGTCGACCTTGAGATCCCCAGTCTTCTCCAGGTATAACCTTGAGACATCCAGGAGGGCCGGCTCATCATCCACGAACAGGACTGTAATCATGGTCTATCATTGGGATGTAATGCCAGCAGGGGGGGGCTGTTTTTATGCATATATGGTTTCTGTTCCCTTTAAATAGGTATCTGGGTAATCAAGGGCGCTCTTTGGGTTTCGTTGCCCGAGGATCACCGATTGGACCGTCTCGTTTGAACCGGGGCTGTTTCGGTGAATACTATTCCTTCTGTTCTCAAATCCCCTCCCACCCGTTGTCCTGCCTGTTGGCAATCCGGTAGTATCGTATCTCTTCCAAACGCCTTCTTTTCTCGTTATTGGCAGCCCAATGCAACCAAGGTAACATATAGCAACATGCGGTGTATGGATAATTGGAAGCGATGTTCCGGCTGGATAGAAATTTCAGAGATCCATGGCTTTCATTCAAAATGAGTCATTTATAACCGATTTTTTAGAAACCTTCGAATGGTAATCTGCAGAGGAGAAAAGTGGGGATCCCGTAAGAAAGGGGGTACCGGGATCCCGTGTAACTCCAGGTTTCTGTTGGCAGAGTACCTTTTTCCATGGGCGTTTCTGCCCATGTCTGTATCCTCAAGGTGGCATTGATACAGACATATCCTATGTTGGAGGCACCGCTCAAAAATATCCGCCGGGCAGGGTGAAAGTGAAATTTCCAATCCGGATGTTACGGAATGGAGGGCACAATTCATTCTCCCTTTCTCCCATCATAATGAAAAACCCGGGGATACATGAGATGAGGTCCAGTCTGGTTTTTCTTCCCGTATCCTTTCGCTTTTTTTCGATGGGAGACTGGATCGAGGGTGTGAGTTGCGTACATATCCATTCATTTCGACCGCAGCCGTCTCCAGGAGACGGTTCCTGGTAATTCGCTTGAGTCGTGCCTCATTGAAGGCTCCATTAACGGCCGAAGTGCTGCCTCCGGTTTCGAAAGATGGACCCTTTCGCGGCAATTCCATGGGCAAACGATGTGTGCTGCACCATGGGGTGTGAGGGCGAACAACTGCGCCGTGGATCTGAGATCCGGCTGGTGTGTATCACGATGAAAGGAGGTGATTTTGAGTAAAAGCAGGGATATCCCCGTGATTTCGTGAGAGAGACCGCCATATCCCGAATGGGTGGGAGGATTGAATGAAAGGATTCCTCGTTCGAAGATTCCGGCAGAAAGGGAAATTATCTTCTCTCCGGGGATGAACGTCCGCAGAAAATGAAATGAACAATTCATGAAGCATGGAGGTTGGGACCAAACGAGGCATTTCTCTCTCCCCATGTCACGAGCCTTCCCCCGGGACTGGCTGCCGGCACACACGGGTATTGCCAATTATTGCAGAAAAACCTAGAGCTCCCACCTCCTGCACTATATGCATCGCACGAAGGAGGACAATCCAGATAATAAAAAAAGTCGGGATGCATCTCCCTGGGAACGGATTGGGGTAACAGGTCACTGTCACCAACAATTTTTCCCTCAAATCTCGGGTTATCATCGGGAAACACGGCTATAATAGTCCTGGCAGAAAAAGTGTGGGTGAATTGTTACACCGCGCATCCGCAAGTGATCCTGGCTGCCCCAGCCCTCTCTTCGCAGGCTCTACTCATTGGGGCCCGAGAGGATTTTCAAATCGCCAATCATGCCATCCAATAAAACGAGGGTGAGTTCATGACAATAAAAAAAGCCTCCTCGCTGTTTTGTATGGAATATAGAATCAATTTTATTATCTGTGTAGCACATCAGGCACTCCAACTACCGCCGTGCTTTTTCACAGAACTCATCCCAGATTACTCAGGAATGGCCCTAAATCTGAAGGTGACCGCAGGTCGCCAAGGGTCGAGGGCGGAAGCCCCGCGGTATGTTCAAGGGCGGCGGGGTGCATCGCATTTGGGGTGTGGGGGCGGACAGCCCCCACAAAATGT
>DUGV01000188.1 GCA_013331225.1 Methanolinea sp. | reverse complement strand
GCGAGCTGCTGCTGGGTGACCGTCTTCCCGCTCCCGAACGGCCCGGGGATCGCCGCGGTCCCGCCCTTTGCGATGGGAAAGAGACCGTCGAGGATACGCTGCCCGGTGATAAGGGGAACCGTAGGGTTCATCTTCTCGTTGACAGGCCGGGGTACACGGACGGGCCATTTCTGCATCATGGAGATCTGGGCGCCGTTATCCAGGGTGCAGACCACCTCGTCGACAGTGAACATGCCGGCCTTGATGGTCTTTATGGTTCCGCCCTTCACATTGGGCGGGATCATGACCCGGTGGACGATGTTCGTCTCCTGGACTTCGCCGATAATGCTCCCAGGGGCAACGGTTGCGCCTTCTTTTGCCAGCGGTTTGAACTCCCACTTCTTCGCATGATCAAGACCCGGGGCCGAAACCCCGCGCTGGATGAAGTCGCCCATCTTGTCTACGAGGACAGAGAGGGGTCTCTGGATGCCGTCATAGATACTGGTCAGAAGCCCAGGCCCAAGCTCGACTGCGAGCGAAAGCCCGGTGTTGATCACCGGTTCGCCGGGCCTGATCCCCGAAGTATCCTCGTACACCTGGATGATGATGTTCTCACCCTGTATCTTGATCACTTCTCCCATGAGTTCTTCGTTGCCGACCTTCACCACGTCGTACATGTGGGCGTCAATCCCCACGGCGGTGACCACAGGACCGGCGATTCTCTTGAGAACTCCTGTTGTATCACTTTTTGGTTTCTCTGTCTTCACTTCCACAGGTCAACACCCACTGAACGCTTAATTCTCTCCCTCATGGAGAGTCCTCCTTCCTCTGCCCCGATGGTGATTACCGTCGGTTTTACCGATTCCTCAAGTGTCATCTGGAGACGGCGGGGGATCTTCTTCAGGTCACTGCTCTGGAGCACCAGGATCCCCACATCAGAATCATCAAGAACCCGGTTGATATGTGCCAGGAGCATCTCGTCGTTCTCGACTGGATACGTTTTTCGTATCCCGGCGAGCCTGAATCCAAGGATGAACTCCTGGTTCCCAATCACTGCGATCTCCATTATATCACCAGGTACCCCCTGATCCGGTCAGGAGTGAGGTTCGATTCCTTTCCGCGTGCCAGGGCTCTGAGATTGAATATCTCGTACTTCTTCATCTCCAGATAGGCGAGGATGGGATGGATGGAGAACGGATGCAGCTTGGACATCGACTCCATCTCTGCGAGCTGGACTTTGATGAGATCGATCTCAATCTCGCGGATTGACTTCTCCTCGCGGAGCTTCTCAAGGAGTTCGCGTAATACTCTCACTTTCACGAGTGGCACAAGTGCGTCGATGAACTCATTCCGGTCACGGATGTACATCAGCCTCTGGATTTGCTGGGGTGAGATAGTGCCGCCGGGAATGATTGCTGCCATCATCTCCTCACCGGACTGATCGGCACGGAAACGGAACATGTTGCTGATGTTCGTGATGTCAATATCCAGGGTGATATAGTCCATGAACTGCTTGCCCCCCTTGATGCCGCTCATGGCCATTGAGACGAGTTCAGCGTAAAACTGCTTGTAGAGCTCGTTCTCGACCCTGGGCAGAAACTCCTCTTTTACCCCTCCCTCAAACGACCTTGAAAGAAGCGGGTATACCCCTTTTCCTTTCAGGGCCTCGATGATCCGCTCGGGCGTTGGTTCCTCGATGAGCCTGTCAAGAAAGTGCTTGTCAAGCTCGCCAGCGGGTATCAGCACCTCCCTGATCTTGCCGGACCTCTCCCCGTGAAGCTTGCCACGGAGTACGGTGAGCACGTTCTGGATGTCCCACTTTCGCAGGTATGCCCGTGTGAGGTCTTTCAGTGTTCCAGGAGTGATTTTCTGGATGTTCTGATACTCCTTCGCCAGGTTCCAGCTCAGTGCGATCTCGATGAGGTCAATGCCGTGGAACGAGGTGGCAAGTTCGTCGATCTCTTTCTTGTACTGGGTCTCCTCGATAAACCTCGTTATCTCCGAGAGACCCATGTTCAGCATCCGTAAGTACTCTTCCCTGGGGAGGAGCTTGGCTTTCCGCACCCGCATCCTGGTGCACACGTAGATGTAGGGAACTGGTCCTGCTCTCACTTCTGCCATCCGAGCCTCCTTCTACCCAAATAGCAAGTCTGACGCATCTTTGAGTCCTGATTCCCATATCATGTCCAGGAAAGTCCGATAACTGTAATCAAGCTGCAGAGTGCCATCCATGCTCTCAACAATCACCCCGCCATCTATCTCCGCATCCTTGCCCGTTGAAAATGCTTTAAATTCAGGTTTTTCCGCAAGTATCCGTTCAAGGAGCGCCTTATCCCTCTGGTTTACCCGCACAATACCCCCGGGTATCTGTTGTTTTGCCTCCGTGAGGAGGCGGGTGATGGCGTCCCGGTGGAAACTTTCGGGCAACCCCGCAATTGTGACGATGGCTCTCTCATATACCTGGTCAAGGAGATCCTGCTGGGTGTTCAGAAGTTCCCTCTTGACCAGGAGGTTGGCAGCCGAGATCTCCTGTGAGAGGATATACCCTGACTGACGTTCAGCATCATCGTTTGCGGCCTGCTTGATCTTCGCCGCACGCTCCTGGGCAGCGGTGAGAACCCTGGAAGTCTCCTCCCGGCTCTCACTCCTGATCCTCTGCATTTCCTGCTGGCCTTTCTCGCGGATATCTGCAAGGACTGCCTCCAATCCCATAATCGGCTCCCTAGAACAATAACAGGAGGCCGACCACGAGACCGAAGATCACAATGGTCTCTGGAATAACGGTTAACAGAAGCACCAGTCCAAAGACGTCCTTGTTCTCTGCCGTGGCGCCCACGGCCGCCGATCCAATAGCCATCTCGGCAAGCCCGGTCCCTATACCGGTAAGACCTACCGCGATACCTGCGCCCAGTGCTTTCATGCCAAGCTGTGATGCCTTGACCATTTCCACGGTCATTTCTGTTGCTGCGACTGCTGTTGCTGCGTCTGCCATAATTTAATCCTCCATAAATCTCTTTTTCATCCCGAATGGGGTGTATTTTTTGCCTCCACCTTTGTAGAACTTGGTGAAGAATTCGACATACTGCAACCTGATTGACTGGAGCCCGCCACCAAGCATCCCAAGAATAGTATTCAGAAGATGCCCTATCACGAAAACCAGTGCGCCAACGATGATGATAATAACCCCAACTGCGCTCAAAGACTCGAGTTGGGGTTCAATAATCAGGCCGATGGCAATAAAGTTCACCACCATTGCAATTGCCACAGAGGAAAGACCCACGCCGACCAGACGGGCATAGGAAAGCACGTGACTCAGAATGGTGGGCAATTCCACGATTTCAAGGGCGGAATCCCGGATAATGAAGATGACACCGAGAAGAATCAGTACGATCCCGAGGATGGACGAGAGGTTCAGTCCCATCACGATTGGTGGCAATCCAGTGAAATCCGGCATGAACGGCATGGTGAATGATGCCCAGAGCATCAGCAGGATTCCCCAGAGAACCATGATCCATCCAAGGTTGGCCATGACAGCCTTTACACGGTGGGACCCATGGTCCTGCCTTGCGTGGTTGATAATCCCGAGGACCCTCCCAAGTGTGATCTGCAGGATCCCAATCCAGATGGCCATGATCATCAGGGAAGTGACTTCAGGGCCATGTCCGGCCGCATGTCCTCCGATGTTCAGGTGCCTGGAGAACAGGATGGGCGACCACGGGAGGGAAAACCCGAAAAACTCGCTGAAAAGGATTCCAAATACGATGCTCGAGATGCTTGCATTCCGGAGGACTTTCAGGAGTCTTGTCCCGTCATCTCCTTTCATGAACCTCTGGAGGCCGATGCTCAGTGCAAGAAGGATTGCACCATAGCCCACGTCACCGAGAATGATCCCGAAGAAAATCGGGAATATGATCGATACCAGCAGGGTAGGGTCGATCTCAGTATACCTGGGCCTCGAGTACACGTCCATTAGCATCTCGGTTGGTTTCGCGAATCCGACGTTGTGGTACTCAGTGGGGGCGATGTCCTCGATCTCCGAACCTTCCAGCTCGTACACGTAGACCTTGCCGCCGGTAGCATAGTGAATCCCCTGTCGGAACTTCTCCAGTTCCGCAGTGGGAACCCAGCCCTCGACTATGAACGTCTCACCGGTGGTTGCAAAGCGCAGCGGTGCTTCAGCCATCTCCACATCTGCGGTGAGAAGCTCGTTACAGGCCAGGAAAAGGTTCTTGTGCTCCTTCTTGAGGTCCTCGAGCCGTCTGTTGATGTCCTCGAGTTCACCTTTCACTGCCAGGATCTGACTCTCGTAGAAGCCGATGCGATCTTTGGCGAGACCGTTCTCTTCCGGTATGGGAACTGCCTGGAACTGTGCATCGAGAAGTGCCTGTTCCGCGCTTCCACGGTGCTGGTTTGAAACTATAAGGATGACAAATTTTGCCTTTTTTGTATCACTGGTGAACATTTCGTGGGGTATATCAAGGGATATGTCCCGCAAGATGTAGCCAGAGAATACAGAGAATGTCTTGTAACCCCGGAGAAGCTCCAGATCGAAGGGCACATCCCTGAAGGGCTGTAATCCGCTGATCTTCTGCTCATACTCCTTCACCTGGGTATCCAACCGTGATCTCCGTCCCAGGAGTTCTTCGACCTCCTGTTCCAGGATTGGTAATTCCTTCTCAACTACCTCTTTCAGATGTGCATTTTTCTGTCTTTCGCTTTGGGATGCCTCCTGATCGTCACGGATCATGAACGCATTGGTGATGCCCCTGAGCCGAAGCAGTTCGCGGGAAGTCTCATTTGCCTGAGGGAGGGGGGTACCTATCCGATACCCCTCGTACTCTATCCTGTCTTTTTCCACGAACTCTTCAATATGGAACAGGTGCTGCCGGTACATCTCCCGGATCACAGGTTCCATCTGGGATTTGGTGGCCGCAATCAGGACACGGGTCATTCCCTCAGGAGTGAGCATGGAGCCGCTCCTTGAATCGCGACACCAGAAGGTCCGCTGCCCGCCCGAGATTGCGTGTTCCACGCTCCTTCAGCTCGGCAGCACGCCTCTTTCCTTCCGCAAGGATCTCGTCATGTTTTTTTGCGGCGTTCTGCCGGGCCTCTGCGAGCTTGGCCTTCTTGTACTCCTCAGCATCATGGGTTGCTTTCATGATCAGGTTGTCTGCTTCGAGCTCGGCGTTTGCACTGTTCCGCTTCTTCTCGGCCAGAGCATCGCTAATCATCTTCTGGTACTCTGATTCTGTCGCTTTGATGTTCTTCAAAACCTCAGTCTTCATCCAAC
>DUGV01000021.1 GCA_013331225.1 Methanolinea sp. | reverse complement strand
CGTGCCCCTGGTTCACCCAGTAGGATATCTGGTCGGAATCTCCGTCGTTGTAGGCGACGACGAGGGTGATCAGCTTGATCCTGCCGTCGAAGCTCCCGTCTTCTGCCGCGGTGACCACGTGTGCCACCGGCTGCTGACTTGTGATGTCGGCCGTGACATCGTACCACATCAGGTAGTCGCTGGTAACGCGGTTGCAGTGGTCGTTCACCATCTTGTACGGCTCGCCGGTCCCGTGTCCCGGGAAGGCGCTGTTGTCGTTTCCACCGGTCACGATGTACCCGTAGGGGACGTTCAGGGTCTCGGTACCGAGCGGCTTCTCGAAGACCGCGTCACCGTCGCCGTCGAATTCGATCTGGACCGTGCCCTGGTAGTTGTTCTGCATGTGCCCGCAGTAGACCGAGACATACAGCTGGGCCCACGCGATATCGTCGACGTCCGGGATGGCAGCAAATGTCTTCTCCACCTCCTGAGGCCCGGGAGTGCCGGGCCACCAGTCGTTATCCGCGTCCATGTAGACCTCGCCGGAGACGGTACCGCTTTGAACCGTCGTAAGCGGGAGCCCGCCGACATAGGGGTCCGCCGCCACCACTCCGAGTAGGCAGAGGAGTAGCAGGACAATTAAAACGGGGCCCCATTTCTGTTTTTTCGATATTTGTTTCATAGGTTTATCCTCGGAATATCTCGTAATAATGAAGTTGTGCCTCCCGGTTGGCGAGCAGGCTACCAATTTGTGGATCAGAGCATACGCTTCGTGTCCTGCACGGGTAAAAAAAGAAAGGAGGGTGATGTGCTCTGCGTCGATAGACTTTGGTATTCATTTCATCGACCCTTTCCTCCCTTACCGGACCATAGTGTCCCATAAAGCATAATGGATATACCAATAAGGGCAGTTAATGCACCAAATCCAGGGATGGTGGTCGGAACCGGAGTTGCCCGGACCGGGGCCGGATTCCCTGCCTGGAGGGTTTTCATTTTCTCAGCAAGCAAGGCTCCGTCCTGTTTCTCAATACGGGAAGTCACCAGGTAATTTCCCTGTTGGAGGCCGGTCCCGATCATGTTCCTGAATGTTACTGACTGTCCGGGAATAATTGCACGGCTGAGAGGTTCTGTTCTGACAGTCGCAACAACCATCCCTTTCTCGTCGAGTATTGTCACGTTATTCACGGCACCGTAGTAGTGGTAGTTACCAGTGTTACTGAAGGTCGTGATGACCTGGAATGATTGACCGGGTTCGACAGTTGCCGGTTCAATTGCCGAGATCTCACCGGTCTCGGTGGCAGTACCGCCTTTCACGGTGAGAAACACCGGGATTGCCACTGCAGTGGCGAACGCTGTCGGTGCGCCGGACGTTGCTGCGGCTGGATGGACCAGGATGATGGCATACCGGCCGCCGTCCCGTGTCCCTGACGGGATAGAAATAGTTGCAGTGACATCCGCCCGGTCGCCGGGTTTCAGGTATACGGCCGGCTGGTCGATCATGATGAAAGGCCGGGCAGAATACGGGCTGGTGTCGAGTGCAGAGTCAAGGGCGGTATAGGTCCCGTCCCCGGGCGACTGCCCGAACCCCATCACGTCGATGGCATAGGTCCCTTCGGACTCCCCGGCGTTGATGGNNGTGACGTGTAGGTCTTTCCGGGTTCCACGTCGAGTGCAATCCGTGCACCCTCCACCCTGAGGGCGAGGGCGGGCGCTGCGAGAACGGCTCCGGCTATGAGGAGCACGAGCGTGATGAGGCAGAGGTGCGAGCAGGTTTTTTGTTTCATGGGAGTGTCAGTGCTCCGGTAATAGCATGCTGTGGCGTTTTTCCGGGAGTCCCGGAAAAATTGTATGGGTGTTCCCTCATCGGTTCCTTCAGGCGAAGCCGCCGGTGAAGGTCAGCGTGATGCTGTAGCTTCCCGGGGCATCGGCTGATACGATTGCCTGCTTGACGTCGGCGGTATCGCTTCCGTCAACACCCGCTGATCCGTTCATGAAGTTCACGAAGTTTGTTGTCATGGCCTGGAACGTACTGCCGTCATTCGAGAGCTGGAACGGGTTTGTGAGCGGGGTTGCCCCGGATATCATGTAACCCCCATTGGTTGCCGTTGCGGTGACTGACCAGGGTGTACCTCCGGTGACATCCACGTTCACGACCTTGCTGCCGGTCTCATCAACCCCGGCCTGCATGGTGCCGAAGTCGATGGATGCCGGTGCCTCAACGGTCACGTCGATGGAGGACGATCCGACCGAGATCAGGTTCTCCTTGGTCTCGATATCGGTATAATCGGCGCCCTCTGCAGTCAGCCGGACATCATAAACCCCATCGGTGAAGGTGAACGATGCATCCTCGATGGTTGCAAACTCAGTCCAGGTTCCTGCTGAATTTAGCTTGTACTCCCACTTCCACGAGTTCACTGCGCCGCCCGTGTTGGTGGCATCGAAAGCAACCGCAAGCGGTTCCACGCCGCTGGTCGGGGTTGCAGTGAAGTCAATGACCGGTGCCGGTTCCTTGACGACGACGAGAGCGGTCTTGGTCTCGGTGTCGGAGCTGCCGACGCCGGTGACCGTCAGCGACACGTCATAGGTGCCGCGGGCGGTGTATTCGTGGCCTGGGTTGGCCTCGGTGGAGGTTCCGGTGTCGCCGAAGTCCCATGCATAGCCGGTGATGTAGCCGGTCGATGTACCGGAGTCGAAGTTCACGGTGAAGGGCCTGTCGCCCGTTACCTGTGTCGCGGGTGTGAAGCTGGCGATGACTGCACCCTCGGTTTTCTCGACGATGAGGATGGTGTTCATGGCGTACATTCCATCGCCTCCCGTACCGGCGTCGTAACTCTGGAGCCGGGCCTCGTTAGAACCGCTCGCAAGGGCGCCGGTCACATCATAGACTGAGAACCCGATATTCGGACTGGTAAGATAGTCTGCCCAGAAGCCGGTATACTCGTTGCTGTTGAAGAAGAACTTGCTCCTACCGGAGTCACTCGCACTGGCAAGGATAGCAATTGCCTGTGCGCTGGCAACATCGGAGGTGTCAATGCCTGTGAAAGGCGCATAAACGGTTGCTTCAGCATCACTGACAGGATATTTATAGGTCGGAGCATTGGTCGCTGATGTTATCATATCATATTCGTCATTAATCCAGATCTGCTTCTCGGTGGTTGTCGGGTCGCTGTAGGTTACCACGAGATACGCACCATAAAGTGCGTAATCGTTGGTCGTGCCAGGTGTCCCTTCAGGAGTCAGGACGAGCGTGTTCCCTGCCGTGTTGAACTGGCTTGTCACATCGTAGACATACAGGCCGTACGGGTAATTGGAGCTGCCAAAGCCCTTAACGTCCTTGTAGGAAGCAATAGTTGAAATCGTGTTGCCGTTGAAAGATGCTGTGAAGGCCGGATCTGATGCCATCTTGTTGAAATTGTATGGCTGGTAGAGACGGGCGCTCACAACGGTTGCTCCGGCCGGGACAGGCAGGTCAGTTGAAGTCCACGTATCGGTAGCGGATAACCATTTTGCGGATTTATAAATTGAATCACCGGTAGAGTAAATAAGATCGTATCTGCCGTCAAACGTGGCCTTCGTTGTCATGTCGTCTCCTCCGGTCCAACGCTTGCCCTTGTACCCGCAGTTGTATATAGTCAAATCTGAAGTCATCACATTGTTGGCCTCGTTGGACTCTGTGATGATGTCCCCCGAGTCTGCGGTTGCAGTGACGGTGACGGTGCCAGCCGTGCGGGTTACACTGTCAGTCACGGTGACTGTTTCCGATGCACCGGCGGCAAGTGTACCGACTGCTGCAGTGTAGGTGTTGCTGCCGACAACAATTGAAACGGTCGACGCCGCGGCATCAAGCCCGCCATTGTTCGTCACGGTGACAGAAATCGTGTTCGGTTCATTGGCGAACATATAGTTGCCAGATGTGGCAAAGGCCAGGTTTGGGCTGATGGCCGTCACGGCCAAGTCTTCATCCACAACACTGCCGGACACACTCACGTCCGCAGCCGATACGGCTCCCGGCAGCGCCAGGAGCAAGAAAAGGGCTATTATCCCCAGAATAGTCAAAGATTTCATGGCTGTTCTCCGTCCGCGGTGGCTCCGCGGCTATTGTAGATAGCAGGAAAGGCTACCATAAATAAGTTATGATCTTTTTCTGATTTCATAACACAATGTAATATATTTTTAAAATTAATTAGTCAAAATGATGCATAATTTTTAAAATTAGTATAAAATTTTGTTAAGGGCTATATATTTTCCGGTTATTGAAGATAATCAGTCGTTAAGTCCGATTGGATTCCTGCTTTAAATCAATATTTTTATCCCTCTCCTTGGAATTAAGGGTGAATATTTTTTCTTTTAAAGAAATACCCTGTGTAAAGGCACCACGTTTACGCTTAGGAATTGGAAAAAGTCCCTGGTCTTTCCGGGCAGTTCGAAAATCAGTTTTTACCGTCGACCGTGAATAAAAATGGCAGATGAGCCCTCTCCTGGCAGTAGAACTACCTGTGAAAAGCGGGTTGCGGTCGGGCAGTCCACCATGTCAGGGGATGTTGCGTCTTGTGTCGTTCCATATCCCGATACTGCCGCATTCATGCGGGAGAATGACATAATTTCCTCTCGTACAGCCATTATATCAACTGGAATAACGGTCTTACTATCTTTACCCGATTTGCCTGTGTAAAAACGGCCTGGAAATCATTCCCTCTGATTGGGAGAGTGATTAAAGAATACTCAATTAAAAAATATATTTTGTTAGTTTTTTTTAAAAAATAGTAAAAAGTAATTAATTAATTCAATCATATTATAAAAATTATACAAATTCAAATTTTCATGAGGCGAGTGAAATGATATTCCGTAGAACCCATCCTGACCGGGACATGTCCTGGAAAAGACTGTTGATATTCCTTTTTATAGGCATGTTGTCAATTTTTCTTCTTCCTATGAACGGAACCGCAGACACCGCTCCGCTGTTAACTGTGCAGAACGGCACGGTCTCGGGGGATATCTATGTCGGAGCCTTCCAGCCGGTGCCATGGACCTCCCAGGTCCAGACGCCCGGACCGAAAGGATATTCGCAGCAGTTTACTATCCCCGCGTTTACCGGTATCCAGTGGGCCCGGCTGTATGCATCGGTATATGCAGCCGGTACCGATGACCGGGCAGGCAGGGCGACAATCTGGTTTGATGGCGACAACAACGGCGTGAATGAATCCACATGGGCAGAAGAACTGGCGGTTGCATCGGCCAATGACGACACGGTCTTTGTTGTCAACGACCACTGCAACAAGGTTTATTCCGACTACCTGGTGTGGTACGATGTTACCGGTCTTATCACGGCAGAGGCCCCGGTGGCATATATCCTTACTGAGAACGTTAACGGGTCGACTTTCGATGGGCGGCTCAAGATGCTCACCCTCGTGGTAGCCTACCATGACGGTGACACCGATCAGGTCTGCTACTGGGTGAACCAGGGGCATGATTACCAGGCATCGGGAGCGGCAGGGCATTCCACCGCTTTCGATACGTCCACGGTATCTCCGGGCTTTACCTCGGCAGTCCTGGAGAATGTTGCCTTATCCAGTAAGGATGCACTTTATACATTCAACTCGGGAACACTGTCCGGTGCCGACCCTGTTTTGCCGTACAATTATTTTGAGACAAATTCCTGGAATGTCACCGGGGATGTACCGGCAGGATCCGCCAGCACCTTCGAATATACGAATAACGGTGGCTCTTTTAAGACCACACTGGCCACCCTCGCGATCCGCTCCCCCGAACCGGTCACGCATGCCGATCTCGAGGTGACCGCTGTCGTTCCGAACAGCGGGTGTGGAAACGAGCTTTTTGCCCATGAACCGAACGCGGTCAATGCAACGGTAAGGAATAACGGGCCCGATGCCGCGGGACCGTTTATCGTCAGGTTCGTGGTTGACGGATCAGAAACCCTTGTCCCGGTTGACGGGCTCGCAGCCGGTTTAACCCTCCAGGTTTGGGCAACTGATGCCCGGTTGTTCGAAATGGGGGATAGTGTGATCATAAACGTCACTGCTGATTCCGGTAGTGCAATTTCAGATCCGGATCGCACAAATAACTCCCTGCAGGTCACTAAAACGGTTTATAATAATGGCTACAAGGGGAAACGCTGGACTGGGGGAGATGATATTGACACCCGGGCATCCTTTGACGGACCGTATACCCTGCAGGTCTCAACCGGCAATTCCCAGTATGCCGGCGCACCATGGTCAACGTATACGGTCAGCTGGTCAGGACCAGACCTTCCGGTACCGGCGGT